>JANQJG010000135.1 GCA_028281785.1 Rhodospirillales bacterium | reverse complement strand
GTCCGCGGCGATTTTGGCCGAACCCCGGAGGGGCTGGGCGAAAACCCGCCATTTCGGCGTCGCTCGTCCTCGAATATGCCCGGCATGTCCTTCGTCCTCGCTCCTAAAACTGGCGGGTTTTCGGCACCAGCCAGATCGATGTGCTGAGTATCAACAGGCCCTTGGCGCGTATTGCGCTCGACGGCATTTTTCTTAAGCGTAGCAAAACCTCTAACATGACAAAAATGATCAATTATTCTATATCTATAAAAAAACGACATAGGTTTGGGGGCAGTGATGTCGCCTGAAGAGAAGAGGGGACCATGTCCGACCAGATTCGGCTGCGCCAATTGCGGGCTTATCAGGCCATCATGGTTGCCGGCAGTGTCTCGGGCGCTGCGGACCGCCTGAACATGACCCAGCCCGCCGTCAGCCGCCAATTGGCCGCGCTGGAGGACACGCTCGGCTTCCGCCTCTTCAACCGGCGCAGCGGCGGTCCCATGCAGCCCACCCGCACGGGCATCCAGTTCTTCAAGGCGATGGAGGGAACCCTGGCGCGGCTCGACGATCTTCCCATGATCGCCAGGGAGATCGCCGAGCGGTCCCGGGAGTGGTTGCGCATCGCGGCCACGCCCCCCTTGATCAACAGCCGCCTCTTGGCGGATGCCCTACGCCTTTTCGGTTCGGAGAACGAAAACGTCCGCCTGATGCTGGAACCGCGTCACCGGCTGGACATCGAAGAATGGGTGGTCAGCCGGCAGGTCGATCTGGGGCTCGCCCTTCTTCCGGTCGAGAATCCCATGATCGAAGCGGTTCCGCTGATCACCCGGAATGCCGTCGCCGTCGTTCATGAGGATCATCCCTTGGCGGCCCGGGAGGTCATTTCTCCGGCGGATCTGAGGGGGGAACGGTTGATCCTGCCGAGCCGTCAGCCTTTGCGCAACTTCATCGACCCGGCGCTGTCATCGACCGATGCGAAGCTTGATATCTTCATCGAATCCGCTTCGGCGATTACCTGCTGCCGGTATGCGGCGGAGGGTTTTGGGGTCGCCATCTGCGATCCGTTCAGCCCCACGGCATTCATCGGAGCACGAATCAAGACGCTTGATTGGAAACCTGATATTTCTTTGACTTACGGGGCAATTTTTACAAAAGAAAATAAAGAGAGTGACATAGTTAAAAAAATAATTAGCTATATAAGAGAGTCATTATAAGTAATGTAAATATCTATATTGAAATATTATCTCAGTTCCATTTCTTAAACTGGAAATACCGCATTGTGCTCTAGCTGTGACCTCTCTCAATAGGTTGTCCACTCGGTCCCTTCTAGACGTCACTTGGCCCGAGCCGCCGCCCCCGGATTCACCCTTTTGGGATCTCCCCAATGTGGTTTTGAGCGCGCATTTCGGCGGCACGATCGGCGACGAGGTGGTGCGCATGGCCGACTGTGTGATCGCCGAGTTCGAGTCCTGGACCGCAGGACGCCCCCTGCGCTACGAAGTGACGGCAGAGGTTTTCAGCACCATGGGCTGACACAGTGTCCGCCCCGTGTGTCCTTTATCCAATGGAGCCCAGCATGGACATCCGCGAACCCATCCACAGCGAACACGCCAAGACCCTGGACACCGACGGGCTGCGCCGGGAGTTCCTGATCGAGACCCTTTTCGCGCCCGACCGGGTGACCATGACCTACAGCCATATCGACCGCATCGTGGTCGGGGGCATCCAGCCGGTGTCCAAGACCCTGACCATCGAGACCGGAAAGGAGTTCGGCACCGAGTACTTCCTGGAACGGCGCGAGCTGGGCGTCATCAATATCGGCGGACCCGGCACGGTCACCGTCGACGGCACGACCCATGCCCTTGACCGCCGCGAGGGCCTGTATGTCGGCCTGGGCCATCGCGATTTGGCCTTTGCCAGCGACGACGCGGACCAGCCGGCCAAGTTCTATTACGCCAGCGCGCCCGCCCACGCCGCCTGCCCGACGGTCAAGATCACGGCGGCCGACGCGCAGCCGCAGAAGCTGGGCGATCCGGCGACGGCGAATGTGCGGACCATCAACAAATACCTGCATCCGGACGTCTTGAAGTCGTGCCAGCTGAGCATGGGCTTGACCGAGCTGGCGCCGGGCAGCCTGTGGAACACCATGCCGACCCATACCCATGAGCGGCGCATGGAAGTCTATATGTACTTCGACATCGCCTCGGAGGATGGCGTGGTCTTCCACATGATGGGCAAGCCGGCAGAGACACGGCATATCGTGATGCGCAACGAACAGGCGGTGATCAGCCCAAGCTGGTCGATCCACAGCGGCGTCGGCACCGCCAGCTATTGCTTCATCTGGGCCATGATCGGCGAAAACCAGGTGTTCGAGGATATGGACTTCGTCGCGCCCAAAGACCTGCGCTGATGGAGGCGGGCGGCACCGGGTCACGGCTGTAAGACGTTGAAGATCCTTTTCCGCACGCTGTCGCTAAGGCGGGTCAACCGCCTTTGCCACAGGACATGTTGGGGCATCTGGTAGCGGCGCCTCGGGTCACGTTCCCCGATCCTCGAAACGAAGTCGTGTCCGTGATGCACGGGAAAGGGAAAGATCACATATGGCACGATGCCGTTTTCCCAGAACCGGTCCATCGTCTGGTCAATGGGCATGAAGATCCTTCGGCCATAATCCAGCATGCGTAGAGCGCCCGTCCGGGTGATGACATAGGCGGATGCGCCGAGCACATGGGTTCTCAGTCGTAGAATACGGTATTTGTGGGTCAACCGGTCGACATCGCGGCCGCGATCCGGCGCCCGGTCCACGAGCGATCGACGCATCGTCGACAGCCGCACGACCTTCCAGTCCCGGCGCAGATCCTCCAGCTTCTGAAGGACGTCCACGACGTCGTCCTCGAACGTCACGTCGTCTTCCAGGATCAGAGCCGCATCCAATTCTTCGTCAACGACATGCTGAAACAGCCGATAGTGGCTCAAATAGCAGCCAAGCTCCGCCCCGACCATGTCGACGCCGTAGACACGCCGGCATTTCCGTTCGTCATAGCGCGCGAGGTCGTCGGGGGTCAGATGATCCCCATCCAGTCCGGGTACGAAGGTGGCATCCAGCCCGACGCGGGCGAGTTCGGATTCGATATGGGCCCGTCGTTCCGAATCACGGGGCAAATTGATGACGAAGGTGGGAAACATATTATGCGTACCAAGCTTCGGTTGGATGTTGCTCTCATAGCCCGTACACCGCCGTTCGGCAACGTATCACGGGTTCGTGCTTTTCGAGCGCGCCTACCCACGATGAGAAATCCGGGCTAGCCACAACCGAGATTCCTTGGCGTCAGCAAGCGGGCGGGTATCATTGAGTTGCGCGCGCGACACCGGATGCATTACCGTTGCGGCCAATCCGAAGCCTTTGATGAGTAATGGCAATTGCTTCGGCTTTTAGGGCGTTTCTCACCCACAAAAGCGCGCTCCGCCACGACAACTTAGACCTGGACACGATACCATGCCTTCAATTTCTGGCCTTTCCGTCGAGAGCTTGACCATCTAATGCGCATACTGCAGGCCATGGCGGGCGCAAAACACGGGGGCGCCGAGACGTACTTCATGAAGTTGATCCCGGCCCTTCAGCGGGCGGGCGTCCAACAGCTCGTGGTCATTCGGAAGGACAAGGATCGCGCCGCGGCGCTCAGGTCGTCGGGCATCGAGCCCGTGGAGGTACCTTTCGGCGGCGCTCTGGACTTCATCACGCCGTATGTTTTCAAGCGTGAGATCCGGGGCTTCAAGCCGCATGTCGTGATGACCTGGATGAACCGGGCCACCCGCTTCTGCCCCAAGGGCGACTTCGTCCATGTCGGGCGTCTCGGTGGATATTACGACCTCAAGTATTATCAGGACTGCGACCACCTGATCGCCAATACCGAGGACATACGCGACTATCTGATCGTCGAGGGCTGGCCGGAGGAAAAGGCTCACTACTTGCCGAATTTCGCCGAGGCGCGGCACGCGGCACCCGTGTCGAGATCCGCTCATTTCACGCCGGATATGGGATATGTCGTGCTGGCGCTGGGACGACTGCATCCGAACAAGGCGTTCGACGTTTTGCTCAAGGCGATGGTCTATGTCCCGGATGCCTATCTTTGGCTCGCCGGTGACGGCCCGTTGAAGGGGCATCTCGAAGACCTGGCGGAGAAGATCGGCATTAAGCCGCGCGTTCGGTTTTTGGGCTGGCGCGAGGATGTGCCGGCCTTGATGGCGGCATGCGATGTGTTCGTGTGCCCGTCTCGCCACGAACCGCTCGGGAACGTGATCCTCGAGGCTTGGGCCCAGGGAGTCCCGGTCGTGGCGGCGGACAGCATCGGGCCAGGCCGGTTGATCCGCCATCTCGAAACGGGTCTTCTGGTCCCGGTCGACGACGAGGATGGCCTGTCCCGGGCCATTCGATATCTGCTCGAAGAGGACGAGGTTCGGGCGCGCATCGCGCAAGGCGGCCGCGCGGCCTTCGAGGCGGAGTACACCGAGGCGATCGTTATCAGGAGGTACATCGACTTCTTCGAAGCCTCGATGTCCGAGAAACAGACCTAGAGCATGTCTTGTTCATATGGATTCATTCTGACAGAGCGGTTTCGGGCCGTGGCCAGGAGGGCGCCGCAGAGCGCATCGGGGACTGAGCCCGGAATTCTCTCCAGGAATTGGCCCTGCGTTGCTGTTTCGGCGGACGCCTGGCGGGCTGATCCGCCGCGGCACCATCAGAATGGCTCCATGTGAACGAGACATGCTCTAATGTGCGGCATCGCGGGGATCATGACGTCCGACGGCTCAGCGCCGGGGACGGATCTTCTGGAAAGAATGGGAGACGCGCTCTCCCATCGCGGCCCCGACGGCCGGGGCCGGCATGTGCGGAACGGCGTCGGCCTTGTTCAGACCCGCCTGGCGATCATCGACCTTCGGACGGGCGATCAACCCATCTACGCCAAGGGACGGGGCGAGGAGGCGTCGGCTCTTGTCGCCAACGGGGAAATCTACAATTACCTGGAGCTTCGCGACGGACTTGCCGGCCGCGAGTTCGCCACCCGGTCGGACTGCGAGCCTCCCCTGCATCTGTATCTGTCGGAGGGGGCAGAATTCGTCGAGCGGCTGCGCGGGATGTACGCCATCGCCATTCACGATCCCGGGTCGAACCGTTTGGTCCTCGCGCGGGATCCTTTCGGCATCAAGCCGCTCTACTTCGCGTCCGTGGCCAACGGCGTGGCCTTCGCTTCCGAGCCGCAGGCTCTTGCCGCGGCGGGCCTCGTTAAGCCGGAACTGAACCCGACCGCCCGGGATCAGCTGCTTCAGCTTCAGTTCTCGACGGGCCGCGGCACGGCCTTTCGCGGGGTGGAGCGGATTCTCCCGGGCGAAACGGTGGTGATCGAAGCCGGCCGCCTTGTCGAGGAGCGGCGACTGGCGGCCCTTCCCCGCCTCGCCCCGATGCCCATGCCGACGGAACAGGCGATCCGCGAACTCGACGGGGTGCTGACCGAAAGCGTCGACTTCCATCAGCGATCGGATGTGCCCTACGCGATGTTCCTGTCGGGCGGCATCGATTCCTCGGCCCTGCTGGCCATCATGGCGCGTTTGAACGAGCGGCCCGTGCGGGCATATACCGCGGGCTTTCCCGGGACCGCCGTGCCCGACGAGCGGCTCCATGCCCGCGAGGTGGCCCGGGCAGCCGGGGCGGAGCATGTCGAGGTCGAGGTCACCGAGGCGGATTTTTGGGCGCTGACCCCACGGATCGCCGCAGCCTTGGACGACCCCGCGGCGGATTATGCCGTGCTCCCCACGTTCAAACTGGCCCAGGCGGCGCGCGCCGACGGCCTCAAGGTCGTGTTGTGCGGTGAAGGGGGCGATGAGCTGTTCGCCGGTTACGGGCGGTACCGAACCGCCCGCCGGCCCCGCCCCTTCGCCCGGCGCATGCGCGGGAAGGGGATCCTGGAAGGGCTGGGCATCCTCCGAGTCCCGCCGAAGGAGCGGGTTTGGCGGGCCGGGATCGCGGCGGCGGAAGAGCAGGGGGCCGACCAGGGACTCACCCGCCTGCAGACCCTGCAAGCCGTCGACTGTGCCGACTGGCTGCCCCACGACCTTTTGATCAAGCTCGATCGTTGCCTGATGGCGCATGGCGTCGAGGGGCGGGTCCCCTTTCTCGACCGTGAGGTCGCGCGCTTCGCCTTCCGCTTGCCGGACGACCTGAAGATAAAGGGGGGATTGGGCAAATGGATCCTCCGCAAATGGCTGGAAAAGGCGCTGCCCGAGGCCCGGCCCCTCCAGCGAAAGCGGGGGTTCACCGTTCCCGTCGGCGAATGGATCGCGCGCCGCGGCGGCGAGCTGGGCCACCTGGTCGCCGCTCAGCCGGGCATTCAGGAGGCATGCCATCCCGACAAGGTGGAGCGTCTGTTCGCGTCAGGTGTTGGAAAACACCCTCTGGCGGCCTGGCTGCTTCTTTTCTTTGCGTTGTGGCATCGGAGGCACATACTGGGACTGGAGCCACAGGGCGACGTATTCGAGACCCTGGCCACCGGTTGAGCACATGAGGTAGAGGCGAAATTGAGCGGGGAGGCCGGACCGAGACGGAGGATCGATTGCACGGTGCGATGCCTTGACGAGGCGTTGGTGTCGCAGGCGCGGGCCGGTTTGGGAGACGCCGATTCGGTTGCCATCCCCTATCCGTGCAGGCTCTCGGGCAAGACCGGGGAACTTTTTCTGATCTCGGACTCCGCGGCGGAGGAACTCGCCAGTACTCTCGGGCATTTCGGGGGAGCGCTTGCCGTAAAGATATTTGCCGCCGTGCTCCGGACCGACCTTTGCGAATGCGACATCGCGACGCTTGTCGGCGGAGAGGATGAGCAGGTGCTGGCCGAACTCGATCGCCTTGAAAGGCGTGGCTTCCTGGTGCGGCGGGAGGAGGAGAATGGGACGACCTATTTCGGCTGGGGCAACCCGCCACTGAGGAAGTTCTTTCTCAATCGGCTTACGGAGGGTCGGACCCTGGCTCGGTTGTCGCGGGCGTCCGAAGAAAGCAAGGAATAACGGCGATGGGACGTCCCGGCTTGTTTGAGGAGACGCGGTATGGAGACGATTTCGGTATCTGTCGACCAGATCTATGTGCCGGCAAAAATGCGTCGGAGCGTTGACGAGACACGCGTGGAGACTGTCGCGGAGTCTTTCATCGAAAACGGGCGTATGACGCCCATCCGCGTCCGGCGCGATGGCGCGCGGCTGGTGCTCGTCAACGGGGTTCATCGGCTGGAGGCATGCCGCGCTCTTGGAGAGGAGACGATCACGGCCTTCGTCGTTCAGGCGGTGAAGCATTGAGAAGACGGTAGAGAAGAAACGGGGGATTGTTATGACGCAAATGGCCGGTATCGAGGCGGGCGAGATTCTTCAAGGCATCCGGGAATGGGTGGAGATCGAGACACCGACGGACTCGCCGCCATCGGTCAACCGCCTGATGGACGAAGTCCAGTCCAGCTATGAGGCATTGGGCGCCACAACGCGGCGCATTCCACGCGACGGTTTCGGGGATTGCCTGCGCGTCCGCTGCCCCTGGGGCGGGGACGAGCCCGGTATCCTGGTCCTCAGCCATCTCGATACCGTCCATCCGCTCGGCACGATCGAACGGTTGCCCTTTCATGTCGATGGGGATCGCGCGTTCGGCCCCGGGATCTATGACATGAAAGGCGGCGCCTTCCTTGCCTTCCACGCCTTTCGCCACCTCGTTCGCCAAGGGCGTCAGACCCCGCTTCCCCTGACCTTTCTCTACAATTCCGACGAGGAGATGAGCAGTGAAGGCTCGCGGCCCCTGATCGAGGAGCAGGCCCGCCAAGCCAAATACGTTCTTGTCACCGAACCCTGCCGCGACGGCGGCAAGGTGGTCACCTCGAGGAAAGGCACGGCACGGTTCACCCTGACCTTCGAGGGCCGGCCGTCGCATTCCGGCTCGAAGCATGAAGAGGGACGGAGCGCGATCAAGGAACTGGCGCGGCAAATCCTGTTGCTCGAGGAAATGACGGACTACGAACGCGGTCTGACCGTCAATGTCGGCGTCGTCTCCGGCGGCACGCGGTCCAATGTCGTGCCGGCGGAAGCCGTGGCCGAGGTCGATATGCGGGTTCCCAGCCGCGAGATCGCGGAAGAGGCGATCGCCAAGGTGCAAAACCTCAAGCCGTTCGACCCCGATGTGCGGATCCGCGTCGAGGGCGGCGCCAAGCGCCCGCCCTTCGAGCCGTCGGAGGAAGGAATGGCCCTGTTTCAGCATGCGCAGGGCGTGGCGAGAGAGCTCGGATTCGATCTCACCGATGTCACAACGGGCGGGGCCAGCGACGGAAACTTCACCGCGCCCATGGTCCCCACGCTCGACGGTCTTGGCGTCGATGGGGAGGGCGCCCATACCTTCCATGAGCAGCTCTACGTCTCATCGCTGGAGCCGCGTTGCGCGCTGATGCTGCGCCTGTTCGAGACACTCAAGTAGCGAAGGGCGTTATACCAGCGAGGGTTTGAAGTGACATATAGGGCGGTCGGCCCTCGTGCTTCGACTCAGCTCAGCATGACGGCGTCATCTTGAGCCTGTCGAAGGAGAGGCCTGAGTCCGTTTAAACACTCGCTGGTATTACTCGCCGACGATCTTGTAGAGACGGCCCGGCGCCACACGGTCATTGGGCGCGAGGCCCTTCCTCATGACCGGTTTCCTCGGGTGGAGGGGGCTCCGCCGTACTCTCCCACCTCCCTGGCCATGGGCAAGCCGATGGACGCGGCCGCCGGATCGGGAGCATACTTGGCCTTGATACGGGTAAGGGTCGACTCGGCATCGATGGAGTCGGGCGCCAGAACGTCGCAGAACTCGACCGTCAAGGTGACCCGCGCCGAAATCCGCGTATAGCGGTCGAAATAGGGGTCCGGCGGAAACGGCGGATAGAGGTAGGGGCGATGCCGATAGCGGTATCTCGGGAACCAGGGATCATAAAACGGGCTCGCGTAGCTATACCAGTTTCGGTCGACCCGCAGGTCGTTTTCCCGCAGTGATACCTCGAATGCCGGATAGCCTGCCGCGAGCGCGAGTTCCGAGGCCCGCCAAAGCGTCATGTCGTAGGCGAGGGCGATTCGTTCCGATCCCTCCCGCTCCCGGATCTCGGCCGAAACGGACCGAACGGACCGAACCGGGGTCAGGTAGCTGACCTCGTATCGGTTTGCGGCCAGGGCTGTGTCGGAATAGCCGTAGCGCCCCTCGGGTGCGAGCGGTCGGTAGTAGTCGACCGGCGAAGATGCGCAGCCCGTGACGGCCAGGATCGCGGCCAGAGCGGACGCCGCGCATCCTTTGCGTCCAGGTAAAGGGGACCGGCGGCGAAACACAGTGTCACTTCTCCGGTGGAACGGGTGCCGGTATCTCGGCCACGCGCGGTGCATTGTCCCGCCCAAGGAGGTGAAGACGGACCCGCCAGTCGCCCGCCGTGGCGCGGTAGCTATCCGGATCGGTCAGCGGGATGCGGGCCTTCGTCAGCTTGAGGGGAGGCGATCTGCGGGGAGCCGTCCCCCCGAGTGGAAAGCTGAGGCCGAGGCCGACGCCGCTGCGGCCGCTGCTGCCGACCGATCCGCCAACGGAAACGCCGGGGCCTCCGTAGAAGCCGCGATCGTCGTCCCTGACCGTTTCGCGGGTAATCTCCGAGGCCGCCGTGACGGAACCTTTGGGATCGACGAGCTCGATACGCTCGACCTTGTAGGCGTCATCCGGGTCCCTGACCTCGACACCCACAGAATCCTCGATCAGCCAGGTCCGCCAATTCAACCTCGGCTCGGCGGCGGTGCCTTGCGCAGTGGAGCCCGCCTTTTCATCAGATCCAGCGCATCCCGCGACCAAGGCCCCGAGGAGAACGACGACGAGAAACGAATGACCTAAGGACCGCATAGGTCTCATGAGCCTCTCGAATTCGATACCAAATCTCGTCATCCATATGAGCGGTTCAGAGGGATCGCCGGTCCGGGACCGCTCAGTCGGGGTCCCAGGCGTAACCGGAAGACATATCGGTAATCCGGTTCTGCTTGGGAAGCGCGTCAATCTCATTTCGGTCTTCGTCATCCAGCTCGAAATCGAAGATTTCGATATTCGCCCGGCAATGCGCAGGGTCGCCGGCCTTCGGTATCGCGGAGACGGCATCCTGCTCGATGAGCCAGCGCAGCGCGACCTGGGCGGCGGACTTGCCGTGCTTACGCGCGATCCGTTTGAGCGCGGGATCGCGAGTCACACGCCCTTTCGCCACCGGCGAGTAGGCCGTGACGGTGATGCCCCGCGAGCGCGCGTAGTCGAGAACCCGGTTCTGCGACAGGTAGGGGTGATATTCCACCTGATTGGCCAGCAACTTAACCCCATGGACTTCGACGGCCTCGCGCATCAAGGCCACGTTGAAGTTGCTAACACCGACATGCCGGATCCTTCCCTTGCTCCTGAGCTCCGACATCGCGTCGAGCGTTTCGGACAGCGGAACGGACCGTGTCGGCCAGTGGACCAGCAGCAGATCGACATAGTCGGTATCGAGTCGCCGCAGGCTCTCCTCCGCGGAGGAGAGGACGGCCTTGAAGCGGAGGTTGTTTGTCCAGACCTTGGTGACCAAGAAGATCTCGTCCCGGGAGATGCCGGACGCGGCGATCCCCTGGCCGACTTCGACTTCATTGCCGTAAATCGTTGCGGTATCGATATGCCGGTAGCCGAGCTCGATCGCGTAGCAAACCATTTCCCGGCAGCGGGAGCCGCTGAGGGACCAGGTCCCAAAGCCAAGCGCCGGAAGACTTGCGCCCTGAATATCCAATATCTTCACCACGCGGACCCCCTGCGCGTATTCGGCGACATGTTACCCTGTCCGGGGCGACCGCGCAAAAACGTGCTCTATTCCTTGCCGGGATCGAACTTCATCGCGATGCCGTTCATGCAATAGCGGAGCCCGGTGGGCCGGGGGCCATCCTTGAAGACATGGCCGAGATGGCCGCCGCAGCGGCTGCAATGAACCTCCGTTCGCGGGTAGATGAGCTTGAAGTCGACCGAGGTTTCGGTCGCATTGTCTAGAGGTTGATAGAAGCTCGGCCAGCCGCTGCCGCTGTTGAACTTGTGCTCCGAAGAAAAAAGGGACTGGCCGCAGCCCGCGCAACTGTACGTGCCGGCCCCATATTCCTTGTCCAGGGGACTCGAGCCGGGGGGCTCGGTACCATGTTTGCGCAAGACCTGAAATTCCTCCGGCGAGAGAGCTTCGCGCCACTCGTCCTCGCTTTTTTTGACTTCGGGATCGGCCATTATTCTTCGCCTCCTTTCAAGTTTTTCGCGGAGTCGTGCCGTGATGGCGGCTGAGTTCGCCCGCGTGCCTTCTCTAATGAGTGTCTTGACAGGCGCCCTTTCAATCCCGTTTCTCAAAGCCCGAGCTTCAAAGTAGGGATAGGGGAAACATGGCGGAAACCTTCGATTTAGTTCTTCGCGGCGGCACATGTCTGACGCCCAACGGAGTCGTTGAGGCCGATATCGGTATCCGAGATGGCCGCATTGCCGCGATCGGCGATTTGTCGCGAGATCAGACACCGGAGTCGCTTGACCTAGGTGGCCTTCACGTCCTTCCGGGCGTGATCGACACGCAGGTCCATTTTCGCGAGCCCGGCCTCGAACACAAGGAAGACTTCGCGACGGGCACGGCCGCGGCGGCGCTGGGCGGCGTGACGGCGGTCTTCGACATGCCGAACACCAAGCCGTCGATCACCGACGCCGAAACGCTCGACGACAAATGCCGGCGCATGGTCGGGCGCGCCTGGTGCGACATGGCCTTTTTCATGGGCGCGTCGCCGAACAACACCGACGAACTGGCCGAGTTGGAACGCCTGCCCGGCTGCTGCGGGGTCAAGATCTTCATGGGCAGCTCGACCGGCAGCCTGCTGGTCGAGGACGACGCAACCCTCGGGCGTGTTCTCGCTCAAGGTACTCGCCGTTGCTCGATCCATGCCGAGGACGAGCCGCGGCTCAAGGAACGGCAGCAACTGGTCGAGGGCGGAGCCCCGGCGACCATGCATCCCGAATGGCGCGACGTGGAGTCCGCGGTGCTCGCGACCAAGCGTGTGCTGAAACTGGCGCATGCGACACGGCGCCGGATCCATGTGCTGCATATCAGCACGGCCGAGGAGCTTCCGCTTTTCCAGGACCATCGCGACTACGCGAGCGTCGAGGCAACGCCGCAGCACCTCACCCTTTCCGCGCCGGAGGCATATGAACGCCTGGGCGCGTTCGCCCAGATGAACCCGCCGATCCGCGAGGCCCGCCATCGGGAGGCCCTGTGGAAGGCCGTGCAGGAGGGTCTTGTCGATTGCATCGGCTCCGACCACGCGCCCCATACGCGGGAGGAGAAGGACAGGCCCTATCCCGACTCGCCGGGCGGCATGCCGGGCGTGCAGACCCTGGTTCCGATCATGCTCAACCATGTGTCGGAAGGGCGGCTGACCCTGGAGCGCTTCGTCGACCTGACGAGCGCCGGCCCGGCGCGCCTGTTCGGCATTGCCGGCAAGGGCCGTCTCGCCCTGGGGTACGACGCCGACTTCACGATCGTCGATCTCGGCGCTCGGCGCCGGATCACCAACATGTGGAGCGCCAGCCGCTGCGGCTGGACACCGTTCGACGGGATGGAGGTCACGGGCTGGCCGGCCATGACCGTGGTGCGCGGCCGGGTGGTGGCTCGGGAAGGTGAGTTGCTCGGAGAGCCCCAGGGAACGCTGGTTCGCTTCATGGAGACCTAATAGGCCGCTGAAAAACTGATTGAAATGACTTGCCCCGTCCTTCGACACGCCGCCTTCGGCGGCTGCTCAGGATGAGGCAAGATATTGAAGAGATTGACCTCATGCTGAGCCTGTCGAAGCATGAGGAGCGAAGCGTCTCGAAGCACGAGGGCAATCATGGATACGCCCTTTTTCAGCGGCCTGCTAGATCAGATCGCGACGAAATGGTATCGCCAAGCGATTCCATTTCATCGCGTGAATCTCCACAGGCCCTAGAGCCAGTCTGTTCCAATACATGAAGACCCTCGTCCTCACATACGGGTCGCGGGGCGACTTGGAGCCCTTCCTCGCCCTGGCCGTCGGCCTGAAAAATGCCGGTCACGCGGTGACATTGTGTTCGGCGGGCCGCTATGAAAGCTGGGCCGCTCAACACGGCATCGCGTTTGCGCCCGCGAGTGACGCTTTGCTCGACCTGATGGATACGGAGGAGGGGCGCGCGGCCTTCGAGGGCGCCACGGGCGTCATCGGCGCGATGCGCGCGGGGCTGAAGCTCGCCAACGTGGTGAAGCCGATCAATTGGCAGGTGATGTCGGATTGCTGGGCGGCAGCGAAAAAGGCCGCGCCGGACCTGATCCTCTATCATCCCAAGTCCATGGCGGCGCCGCACATTGCCGAGAAACTCGGCGTCCCCGCGATCATGGCGGTGCTGCAGCCCATGTTCGTGCCGACCACGGCCTTCCCTGTTGCCGGCATGCCGGATATCGGGTTCGGCGGATGGTACAACAAGCTGACCTACAAGGCGGTGGCGGCGGGCTTTCGCAGCTATGCCCGCGCCATCCACAGGTTTCGCGAAGATACGCTAGGCTTGCCCAAGCTCAAGGAGTCGGCCGCCCTTCCTCGCCAAGTCCACGGGCGGCCGATCACCGTTTTGCATGGTTTCAGCGCGCATGTGGTTCCACGGCCCGAGGATTGGCCGGAACACGCCCAAATCACGGGATACTGGCGATTGGCGCCCGACGGCGAATGGAGCCCGCCGCCCGATCTCGCCGCATTCCTTTCGGCGGGAGAACCGCCCGTCTATATCGGGTTCGGAAGCATGGTCGGGCGCGACCCCCGGGGACTCGCGGCCCTGGCGGTCGCGGCCCTGAAAAGGGTGGGCCGGCGGGGCGTGCTTGCAACCGGCTGGGGCGGACTGGAATCCGACAACCTGCCGGACAGTGTGCTCAAGATCGAGGCCGCGCCCCATAGCTGGCTGTTCCCGCGGATGGCGGCGGTGGTGCATCATGGCGGCGCCGGGACGACGGCGGCCGGTCTCCATGCCGGGCGCCCCGCGGTGATCTGTCCGTTTATTGGCGATCAGCCCTTTTGGGCGGCGCGAAGCGCCGAGCTTGGCATTGGGCCGAGACCCGTTCCGCGGAAGAAGCTGTCGGTCGAACGCTTGGCCGCCGCCATCCAGGCCGCGACCTCGGATGAGAAACTACGCGCGAATGCGGAACGGTTGGCAAACTGCCTGCAAGCGGAAAATGGCGTTGACAGAGCCGTATCGGTCATGGAAACGGTCGCGCGATCCAATGGGAGAGGAAGCCATGGCGGAGCGTAACGGGGAAGGGGACGGGTCGTTGCCGCCGGGCAAGCTCAGATTCGTGGTCACCTATCTGGAGATGACCCGACCGCCGACAGAGCCACGGCCCGTGGCACCCGACAAGGATCTAACGCTGCGCCGGGCCGATCGCCCCGCTGTCGCGTTCTATCGGGAGCTCTACGACAGGGTGGGGAAGCCCTGGATGTGGTTCGAGCGGGGCAAGCTCTCCGACCAGGAGCTGGCCGCGATCATTACCGATCCGGCCGTCGAGATCCATGTTCTCCACGAGGGGAATCAGCTGGCTGGTTATGTGGAGCTGGACCGGCGTTCG
The DNA here is from genome assembly GCA_028281785.1 of Rhodospirillales bacterium. Classification (GTDB taxonomy): domain Bacteria; phylum Pseudomonadota; class Alphaproteobacteria; order Rhodospirillales; family Shumkoniaceae; genus JANQJG01. Next base: position 13,719 of record JANQJG010000135.1, on the reverse strand, counting down.
CCCGCGGATGTCGAGATCGCCTATTTCGGGATCGTGCCGGAACGGATTGGACGAGGTTTCGGCGCCTATCTGATGCGCTGGGCCTTGGACATGGCGTTCGGCTACGGAGCCCCTCGGGTGTGGCTGCACACCTGCACACTCGATCATCCCAAGGCGGTCGATTTCTACAAGCGGGCAGGATTCCGCGCGTACAAGACCGAGGTCGAGATCATCGACGACCCTCGCCTTACGGGCCTGGTTCCCCGGGACAGCGCGCCCCACATCCCGATCGCGGATCCTTGTTCCGCTTGAGACACTTAGGCGAAGAGGCTCAGGCACACCGCCACGATCTAAGGGCTGCTCGACCTCCTAGCGAGTCGGACACATATACCGAGTGTTTTCAGGCTCTCTGTTGGAGTTTTAACCACGCCGGCTCACTTAAGTCAGTCGGGAAAATCGGACAACCGGAATGGTTCCAAGAGCAAACGACGTAAAGAACGCCGATTTAATGTTTCAGAGTGGTCCGACGTGTATATTAAAAATATTTGAGATAAGTGAAGAATTATATCCCAACATACGTCGATTATCCTGAAATATACTCAATAAAATACTTATTGATTCATACGTTGTACTACGGCACGGTCTATCAGTCCCTTAACTAACGAGTCAATATTTTTGAATTCAATGCTTCTCGTGAAATCGACTGGCCCCATTTCAATGAACAATTTTCCAAACAATTCATCAGCAAAACTACTAGATACCAATGGTATATCGCTGCAATCAACTATTACTCGTCCTCCCTCCAGATAATTAATTACATTTCTCAACTTCCGCCTAACTGGCTCTGCCGCCGCTCTGGATCCAAAGCCACCCGACTCGTTTTTGAGAATAAAATATATATTTCCAAACTCATCTTCATCGAAGTGAGTTTCAATGTAATCAACTGGAAGATGTTCTTTTCCAGAGAATACGAGTGCTTCAGAAAGATCAATCTTTTGACTATAACCTATTCTTGTCCTGACAAGGGAACCATTAACAGGAATGTTATTTTTTCCAATGTGTAGTCCTTTTCGCTCGGATGAAGTTAACTCCGCATAGCCGGAAATAATCTGGAATTCTCCACCGCTTTTTTGTGCGATACGCCATGTCCCAAACAAACCGTTTCCTTGACCAACATTTTTGTCCCGCGTTACGCCCTCACGAATAGCAATATCAAGAGCTTCCTGATCTGACTTAAGATCTTGACGAGAAGTTCTTAGTGATGTTGGAATCCCGATTCCAGAATCACATACAGCAAGCTCTATCTGTTTACGTTGTCGAAGGTTGGTGACTTGTACAAGTCCACCTACTGGAGATTGTGAATGATTTATCACGTTGTCGGTTATTTCATTTATCGCCCACTCGATGTAACGAATATCATTACGTTCAAAATGCGATATTGCTGCTAGTAAAACGTCAAGAAGTTTGTTGACCGCTTCATGCTGTTCTTTCCAGTCAGTAAATTTAATCGTTGGTGCATGTGTATAGCCACGAAAACGGCTAGGTGCATATTTAGTAGAATCAATTAAATGAGCCCAATTTGTGTTAATAAATAGTCTCTCCATTTTCTTCTCGACCGGCAAAACAAGAGATATATCAATCCCTTTATTCCAATAGAATTGACATCTAGAGCATATCAATAGCATCTGTGATGCAAAAGCGTTTGTACATGAAGAAAAATCCAGTGTGAAATCTCTAAAGCTCTTTTTTTCTACAGTTGAATGCATGGCTGCGAGAAGTCTAAGATTTTCTTCAGATGTGAGTTCTCCAAAAAATCTGATATTGTTTAGCTCGCTTGATACCGGCATTTTCTGCGCGTCCTTAATATCTCCATAAATAGATAATATTTACAAAATTCCATCCATATTAGATCTTTGGGTGTTAGATACAAGTCACCAATTTGGATTCAGCTTTTAGGAGTTCAGCGCGTTGATTTCCCTTGTAGTACATCTAGGGCGGTTGGCCGATTGATCGGCCGTGTAAAGCACCCTGCTTGACGACAGCGGGGTGCATCCGATCTAACAGTAGTTGTACTTGTGTACATGTTCAGCGCGGGTGACACCAAGTAACAATTGACGCAGCGTTCCGTCAGCGTCCAGCCAAAGGTAGATGTGTAGTTGAGAACAGTGGGTCACGCGGACTTACTCAGCCTCAACCGAACATTAAGCGCGGCAGGAAGAGCACGAAATCGGGCATGAAGACGACCGCTATGATCGCGGCGTCCATGCCCGCGAGCGCTATGCGGGTGGCGCCAGGTAGCGGTTGACGCGGCGTTCGATCCGCGTCCAGCCATAGGCGAACGCATAGTTGATAACGATGTAGATCAGGCCGGCGGCCAGGAAGATCTCGACCGGCGTGTAGGTGCGCGCGATGATCGTGCGCGCCATGCCGGTGAGATCGAGAAGCGTGATGGTGCTGGCCAGGGCGCTGCCCTTGAGCATGAGAACGATCTCATTGCCGTAGGCGGGCAGCCCGATCCGCAGCGCCCGCGGCAAGATGATCCGGCGGTAGGCGAGGGCCTTGGACATGCCGATGGCGCGCGCGGCCTCGATCTCCCCCCGGGGAACCGCCTGGATGGCGCCCCGCAGGATTTCGGCGGAATAGGCGGCCGTGTTGAGCGTGAAGGCGATCAGAACGCACCAGTAGGCCTCCTTGAAGATCGGCCAGAGGATGCCGTCGCGGATCAGATCGAGCTGGCCGAGGCCGTGATAGATGAAGAAGATCTGCACCAGAAGCGGCGTGCCCCGGAAGTAGAAGATGTAGGCGTAGGCCGGGTAGCGCAGCCACGGATTGGTGGAGACCCGCATCAGGGCCGTCGGCAAGGCGATGCAGAAGCCGATCAAAACCGAGATCGCGACGAGCTCGATGGTCAGGACGGCGCCGACGAGCAGCCGGCCGAAATATTGGAAGATCACCCCGTAATCGAGGATCCACAGGCCGTAACAGATACCGAGGACGATCAACGCGGTGAGGGCGTAGAGGGCGGCCCTTCCAAGTCGCGCGAGAAGCAGTACCGTCGCCGGATTCATGCCGTGTCCCTACCGCGTGTCCCTGGGCAAACCCCGGTTGGCCCAGGCCTCGAGATGGAACTGGCCGCGCATCGTCACGACGGTCAGGGCGAGGTAGATCAAGGAGGCGACGAAGTAGAAGGCGATCGCGTTCTTCGTGTTTTCGGCGCCGATCTTGCTCACCCACATGATTTCCCCGAGGCCGATGACCGAGACCAGCGCGGTGTCCTTCATGAGGACGAGAAAGAGGTTCCCAAGTCCCGGCAGGGCGAGCCGCCAGACCTGGGGCAGGGTGATCCGTCGGAATGTCAGCCATGGCCCCATGCCGTAGGCGCGCGCGGCCTCGATCTGTCCCTTTGGGACGGCCAGAATGGCGCCGCGAAACACTTCCGTCGCATAGGCCCCGAACATCAGCCCGAGCGCCAAGACACCAGCCACATAAGGGCTCAGCTCGACATATCGGTCAAAGCCCAACAATTCGGCGAGCCTGGTCAGCGCCACCGCCGATCCGAAGTAGATGAGGAGCACGACCAGCAGCTCGGGAATGCCTCGGACAATGCGCGTGTAGATCTCGGCAAGGGCGCGGGCGAGGGGGTCCTGCGAGAGTTTCGCCGTGGCCCCGAGTAGCCCGAGCACGAGGCCGAGCGCCAGCGCCCCCAAGGCAAGGCGGATGGTCATCAATGTTCCGAGAAGGAACAGGTTGGCGTAGGGGAGGACCGTTTCCATGGTCGAGGCGGTGGGGCTTCGGGACCGGCCGCCTCAGCGCCAGGCGCCCGGCCCCGCAGCCCGAACCTCAGTAAATGTCGAATGGGAAGTATTTGGCGTTGATCTTGGCGTAGGTGCCGTCCTCGCGGATTTCCGCGATCGCCTTGTTGATCTTCTCCCGCAGCTCTTCGTTGCCCTTGCGCAGGGCAATCCCGATCACGTCGCTGCGGTTGAACGCCTCGCCCACGAACTCGAAACCCTCGCCGGCGTCGGAGTTGAGCCACTCATAGTTGACCAGCATGTCGCCGAGGACCCCGTCGACGCGGCCCGCCTCGAGATCGAGATAAGCGGCTTCCTGGGTATCGTAGAGCTTGATGTCGACGACGCCGGTCAGGTTGTCCTCCAAGTACTGCCCGGCGATCGTCGCCCGCTGGGCGCCGATGGCCTTGCCCTTGAGGTTCTTGGGATCGAGGCCGGAGCCCTTCTTGGAGATGTAGCGCAGGCTGTTGGAGTAGTACCTCTCGGTGAAGTCGACGGCCCTCTTGCGTTCATCCGTGATCGACATGCTGGCGATGATCACGTCGTACTTCTTGGCCAGAAGGCCGGGAATGATGCCATCCCAATCCTGCGTGACCCACTCGCACTCCATGTTCATTTTTTCGCAAAGCGCGTTGCCGATATCGACGTCGAAGCCGATGAGCTTGCCGTTGGGGTCGATCTGGTTGAAGGGCGGATAGGCGCCTTCCGTGCCGAGACGGAGCTTGTCCGCAGCCAGCGCCGGTCCGGAAACGAGGATCGCGGCGATTAGTGCCAATGCTGTTCTTTTCATGTTGCGTCCCTGGTTGCTTCTGGTTTCCCTGAGGTGACACCACCGGGGCGAAACCGGCGGATGTCGTTGATTAGACTTCAATGAACCGGGTAGGAGAAATCCCCCAATTTGCCGCGTAGTTTCCTTTCACCCCTGCATTCAAGTCAAGGGAGAGCTGAGAGGGGGACAGACTCCTCCGCCGCTTGTTCTCGCGGCGTTGGCTCAACCGCGGCTCGGCCGTCGTGATGTGAATCCACGAGGTCTATCCGGCTGCGACTTCGTAGGGCAATTCTTCGTCGCCCGGCGAGACCTGCTTTAGCGAGATCCGATGATCCGCTCCATGGCGGTAAGGGTTTCCTCGCTCACATGATGCTCGATCCCCTCCGCGTCCATCGCCGCGGTGGTCTCGCTCACACCGATGGAGCACAGGAAATCGAAAACGATCCGATGGCGCCGCCGGACTTCCTCGGCCAGGGCCTGGCCATCCTCGGTGAGAAAGATCGAACGGTAGGGCCGGCTGGTCACCAAGCCTTCCCGCTGCAGCCGGCCCACGACCTTGTTCACCGTGGGGTGGGAGACGCCGAAACGTTCCGCGAGATCGACGACACGCGCCTCGCCGACCGAATCGATGAGCTCGGCGATCAGCTCGACATAGTCCTCGGCCATCTCGTTCTGATGTGCCTGGCGAACGTTTTCGTAGCGCTCGGTACGGTTTTGAAGCTCCTTCGCCATCGCCGAATCACACAAATCAGGGTTGACCGAACCGCATATCGACGCGTTCGCGCTCCTGCCTTTTGGCCATATGGGTATAATGGTTTTCGCACATTGGGATTTAAAAAGGCAAGAAAGTTGGTTTTCCCCTTGCCTAATCCGTAGCCTAGGCTTAATTAATTGGCCGTCGGTTTAAATCAATGAGTCGGGTCCAAGCAAGGAGAGAGATGATGGGGTTCTCGAACGTTTTCTCGCCGAGAGGTCGCGTCGGCGCGTTTCGCGGAACGGTGTTGGGTGTGATCGCGTCGGCCATGCTGATGCTGGCTCCGTCGCAGGGAAAGGCCGAGACGACGCTGAGCGTCATCGCGACCACGGGCATGATCGGCGATGTGGTGCGCAACGTCGCCGGCGAACGGGCGGAGGTCCGGCAGCTCATGGGCGCGGGCGTCGATCCGCATCTCTACAAGGCGACCCGGTCGGATATCGCCGGGATGCTTCGCGCCGATGTCGTGTTCTACAATGGGCTGCTGCTCGAGGGGAAAATGACCGACGCCCTGGTCAGGGTGGCGACCGCGGGGAAGCCGGTTTTCGCGGTGACCGAGCTGATCGACCAAGAGTACCTGCTCGAGCCGCCGGAGTTCGAGGGACTTCAAGACCCGCATGTCTGGATGGACCCGTCGGCCTGGAAAAAGGCGGTCGAGGTGATTCGCGACAGGCTGGCCGAGGTGGACCCCGAATACGCCAGCCAATACGAGGATAACGCGAAGGTCTATCTGAGCGAATTGGATAAGCTCGACGCTTACGCGGAAGCCTCGCTCAAGAGCATTCCCGACAGCCAGCGACTGCTCGTGACGGCCCATGACGCCTTCAACTACTTCGGCCAGCGCTATGCGTTCGAGGTGATGGGCATCCAGGGCATGAGCACTGAATCCGAAGCCGGTGTTAAACGGATAGAAGAGCTGGTTAATGTTTTGGTTGAACGGGATGTCCCCGCCGTCTTTGTCGAATCCACGATCCCCGACCGGAATGTCCGCGCGTTGATCGCGGGCGCCTCGGCCCGAGGGCATGAGGTCGTCATCGGCGGCGAGCTCTTCTCCGACGCGATGGGAGCCCCGGGCAGCTATGAGGGCACCTATCTCGGCATGATCGATCACAACGTCACGACGCTCGTCCGCGCGCTCGGCGGCGACGCCCCGGAACGCGGCCTCAACGGGAAACTCGCGGCAAGATAAGGAGAGGCCATGCAGTCCTTCATACATTCGAAGCGCGCCGAACATCTTTCCCTGGCCGACTTTCCAGAGCACAGCGCGGACAGCCCGCTTTCCGTCCACAGCTTGACGGTGGCCTATGACCGCAAGCCCGTACTGTGGGATGCGGAGTACGAGGCGCCCGACCGGCAGCTCATCGCCATCGTCGGGCCGAACGGCGCCGGCAAGTCCACCTTGATCAAGGCGTGCCTGGGCCTGATTCCCATCGCCTCGGGTTCGGTCGAGGTGTATGGCCAGCCGGCGCGGCGCCAGCGCCGGCTCATCGGCTATGTCCCCCAGCGGGGAAGCGTGGACTGGGACTTTCCGGTTTCGGCGCTGGATGTCGTGGCGATGGGGCTCTACGGAAAGATCGGGTGGTGCCGGCCGGTCTCCCGCAAGCACCGGCGGGCGGCGGTGGAGAGCCTTGATCAGGTCGGAATGGCCCACTTCGCCGACCGTCAGATCAGCCAGCTTTCCGGCGGACAGCAGCAGCGGGTCTTCCTGGCCCGGGCCCTGGCCCAGGATGCGCGGCTCTATTTCATGGACGAGCCCTTCGCCGGCGTCGACGCCGCGACGGAGCGCGCGATCGTCGAGGTCCTGCGCCAGCTCAAGCAGGACGGGCGAACCGTGATCGTCGTCCATCACGACCTGCAAACCGTCCCCGAATACTTCGATCACGTGATGCTGCTCAACATGCGTGTCCTGGCCGCCGGACCGGTGGATGAGGTCTTCACCAACGAGAACCTTCGCCGCACCTATGGCGGCCGCCTCGCCTTGCTCGACGAGGCGGCCACGGCCCTGGCGCAAGGGAGTTGACCGCGCGCCATGACGTCACTCGTCTCGACCGAAATCGAATGGCCCAGCCTTTCTGAGATCCTCGGTGTGCTCACATTGCAGTCGGGGTTCAACACGACGGTCGTGATGATCGGCGTCACGCTTCTTGGCATCGCCGCCGGGGTCATCGGGACCTTCGCGGTCCTGCGGAAGCGGGCTCTCATGGGCGATGCGCTGAGCCACGCATCGCTCCCCGGCATCGCGACGGCCTTCCTGGTGGCGGTCGCCCTCGGCGTTCAGGGACGCAGCCTTTCGGTGCTGCTGCTCGGCGCCACGATCTCCGGAATCCTGGGCGTCTTGGTCGTGCATTTTGTTTCCCGTCATACCCGCCTGCCGGAGGACGCCGCGATCGGGGCCGTGCTCAGCGTCTTCTTCGGGGCCGGGTTCGTGCTTCTGAGCATCATCCAGTACCTGGGCACGGGCGATCAGGGGGGCATCTCGAAGTTCATCTATGGCCAGACGGCGGCCATGAGCGTCTCGGACGCCGCGATTATCGGGCTGGTGGCGATTATCGTCACCGGAGCGACGGCGGGGCTGTTCAAGGAGTTCCGCCTCGTCTGCTTCGATCCCGACTTCGCGGAGACTCAGAGTTGGCCGGTGGCGGCCATCGATCTGATGATCATGGCGCTGGTGGTTGTCGTGACGGTGATCGGGTTGCAGGCCGTCGGCCTCATTCTGATCGTCGCGCTTGTCATCATCCCGGCCGCCGCCGCCCGGTTCTGGAGCGAGCGACTGTGGGTCATGACCCTGCTGGCGGCGGTTATCGGTGGCGCGAGCGGCTATCTGGGCGCGGCGGCCTCCGCCTTGTTCCCGAGCTTTCCGGCGGGCGGTGTGATCGTTTTGGTCGCCGGTTTCTTTTTCATGGTGAGCCTGCTTTTCGCGCCGGCCCGGGGCGTGGTCGCGGCGGGGTTGCGGCATCTGATGCTGAGAGTCGAGATCGGCAGCCAGCATGTGCTCCGCGCTCTTTACGAGGCCGAGGAGACCGGCCGCGTCGGGGCTGGTGGTGATATTGCGATCTCGGAGCTGGGCGAGGCGCGGCGATGGTCCGCGGCCTGGTTCCAGTTTCTGCTTCGATGGCTGTCCGGGCGAAGTCAGATCGAGCGCCGGGCCGAGCGCATCGCGCTGACCGAATTCGGCCGCCACGAAGCCTACCGCGTGACGCGAAACCATCGGCTGTGGGAGCAGTTCCTCATCACCTATGCGGATCTGGCGCCCTCGCATGTCGACCGCTCCGCCGATTATGTCGAGCATGTGCTGTCGCCGGAGATGGTCGCCGAGCTCGAACGCGAGCTTGCGGAGGCCGGAACGCTGCCGCGCCCGGCGGCCATGCCGGCGAGCGCCCACCCTATCGCGGCCGGCAAGGTGGCCGAAGGCAGGGCATCATGATGCTGACCGTTCAGGACTTTTTGCAGATCGACTTCCCGGCCATGCTGGCGGCGCTTTTCGCCACGGTGTCCTGCGGGTTGTTGGGGAATTTCCTGGTGCTTCGCCGCCAGAGCCTGATGGGCGACGCCATTTCCCATGCGGTGCTGCCCGGCATCGTCCTCGGCTTCCTGCTCGCCGGGTCGCGAGCCACTTGGCCGATCTTCCTGGGGGCGCTGGGTGCCGCCATCGTCGCGGCCATTCTGATCGAGCTCGTGCGGCGCTTCGGCCGCGTCGAGCCGGGCACGGCCATGGGCGTGGTCTTCTCCATCATGTTCGCCGGCGGCTTGGTCCTCATGGAGCAGGCAGCCGCGCATTCCGTCGATCTGGACGCGGAATGCGTGCTCTACGGACAGCTCGAGGATATTCTTTGGCTTGAGGCGACGGGATGGGGATCCTTGATCGATCCCGTAGCCTTGGCGGGCATGCCGCGCGAGGTCGGCACGCTCGCCGTGATCACCGCGATCACGGTGGCGGGCGTTGCCCTGTTCTACAAGGAACTCAAGATCACGTCGTTCGATCCGGCGCTCGCCACGACCCTTGGCATCCCGGCCACGGTGTTCCATTTCGGGTTGATGCTGATGGTCGGCGCGGTCGCGGTCGCGGCCTTCGAGGCCGTGGGGTCGATCCTCGTCATCGCCATGTTCATCTGTCCCGCCGCCGCGGCGCGCATGCTGACGGACCGGCTTGTGCTGCAGCTCTGGTTGAGCGTTCTGCTCGCCGCGATCGCCGCAATCGGCGGCTACCTCGTGGCCGCTTTCGGCCCCTTCCTCGTCGGCGGGGAGCACTCGCTGGCGGCGAGCGGCATGATCGCCGTGATGACCGGCATTCTTATGGGACTTTCGGTTCTCTTCGCGCCGCGCTACGGTGTCGTCTCCCGCAAGCTTCGCGAGCGCCGGGGGGAAGCCGGTCTGGAAACCGCAGACCTCGCTTAGGTTTCGGCCCCACAAGCGCCGCGAGAAACCGGAGTTCCGTGGCGTCCCATGAAGACGATTGGTCTGCTCGGCGGCATGAGTTGGGAGTCGACCGCGGAATACTACCGCATCCTCAACGAGGCGGTACGCGACCGCCTGGGGCCGCTCCATTCGGCCAAAATTGCGCTTTACTCGGTTGATTTCTCGGAGATCGAGACGCTGCAGCATCAGGGCCGCTGGTCGGAGGCTGGCGCCGTCCTGGCCGAGGCGGCCCGGGCGGTGGAGCACGCCGGCGCCGACCTGCTGCTGATCTGCACCAACACGATGCACAAGCTGGCCGAGGAGATCCAGGCCGCGATCCGTATCCCGGTACTCCACATCGCGGATGCGACAGCGGACGCGATCCGAGGGCAGGGGATCGGGACGGTCGGCCTGCTGGCCACGCGGTTCACGATGGAGGAGGCATTCTACAAGGGCCGGCTCACGGGGCGGCACGGGCTCGACGTCCTCGTGCCCGAGGACTTGGAGCGGGATCTCGTTCATCGCGTCATCTACGAGGAGCTCTGCGCGGGGCGGATCGAGCCCTCATCGAAGGCGCAGTACCTGCGCATCATCGACGGTCTGATCGAACGGGGCGCGGAGGGGATCGTGCTCGGCTGCACGGAAATTGGACTTCTCGTAAGCCCGAGCGATCTTCGGGTTCCGGCGTTCGACACCACGGCCATCCATTGCCTCGCGGCCGTGGAACAGGCACTGGACTCCGCAGGCTGAACGCCTGGACGGGTTGGATAGGGGGATAGCGTGTCCGGTGACAACGACTTCACGGGTCTGGTTCTCGAAAAGACGGATGGAGGGATTTCGGCCGGCGTCAAGCAGCTCGGCAACGATGCGCTGCCCGACGGGGACGTGACCGTGGCCGTCAGGTATTCGACGCTGAACTACAAGGACGCCTTGATCCTGAACGGGCGCGGCGGCCTGGTGAAGACCTACCCCCATGTACCGGGCATCGACTTTGCAGGGGTCGTGGAGACCTCGACCTCGCCGGATTTCAAGCCCGGCGACGAGGTGATCCTGACGGGATGGCGCGTGGGCGAAATCCGTTGGGGCGGATATGCGGCCCGGGCACGGGTCAAGGGCGAGTGGCTCGTACCCTTGCCCGAGGGCATGGCCCTGAAGCAGGCCATGGCCATCGGCACCGCCGGGTTCACGGCCATGCTGGCGCTGATGGCGTTGGAAGAGCGGGGCCTCACCCCGAGCACCGGTGGCGAGGTTCTGGTGACAGGCGCCGCGGGCGGCGTCGGCAGCGTCGCGGTCGCGCTTCTCTCCGCCCTCGGATATTCGGTCGTGGCCTCGACCGGTCGCGAGGAAGCGCATGATTACCTGCGGGACCTCGGCGCCGCCGCCGTCGTCGATCGAGGGGAGCTGGCGACCGCGCCGGAAGGTCCCCTGGGCTCCGCCCGATGGTCGGCGGCGATCGACGCCGTGGGTGGAACCACGTTGTCGACCGTTTTGGCCACCCTGCGGCCGGGGGGAAGCTGCGCAGCCGTCGGCCTCGCGGGAGGCGCCGCGCTCAATACGACGGTCATTCCCTTCCTGCTTCGGGGTATCGACCTCGTCGGCATCGATTCCGTCTTCTGCCCGCTCGAGCGGCGCAAACGCGCCTGGGCCCGGCTGGCCACCGAGCTGCCGGCGGAGCATCTCGACCGCATGACCGGGGATGCCTCCCTTTCCGATCTTCCGGCTTTGGCGGAACGGATGCTGGACGGAGGCGTGCGGGGCCGCCAGGTGGTCGACCTGATCATTTGAGGCGCCCCAATATGAGGTAGCCGGATCGAAGACCCTACCCCCTATCGTGCGTTTACCTCGGATTCGCACTCTATTCATCGATCTTTCATGATAATTCTATTACAGTCCGCGCGATTGGGGGACCGCGCGTGCCCGCAAGGGGGAAGGCATGAACAAACCGGCGGCAGTCCTGTGGATGGTCGCGGCGCTGCTGTTGCCGTGCGCGCCGGCTTGCGCGGCCGATGTTCCCGTGCCCCGGAATTATGGCGATGCGATGCGCTGGTACGAGCGCGCCGCCGAGGCGGGCAATGCCGAGGCGCAGTTCTACCTTGGTGTTCTGTATGAGACGGGTGTGCGTGGCCCCGACCTCGCGACCGCCGCGGATTGGTTTCGGCGCGCCGCGGAGCAAGGCCATCTCGAAGCCCAGATCAAGCTCGCGCAGGCTTATCTGCAGGGGAGGGGGGTGTCCCGCGACGTTGGCGAGGCGGCCCGTTGGTTTCGGGCGGCGGCGGAAGCCGGCTCGGCCGAGGCGCAATACAATATGGGCGTCCTCCATGAACGGGGGCTGGGCGTGCCGCCGGACGCGGGAGAGGCGGTCAAGTGGTACGAGAGAGCATCGGACGGCGGGCTGGCGCAGGCGCGCCTCAATTTGAGCCTCATCTACGCGATGGGCAACGGCGTCGAGCCGAGTCCCGTAACCGCCTATATGTGGTTGAAGATGGCCAATGATTCCGGGCTTCGCGTGAGCGAGGCCTATCGCGAGGACCTAGCGAGACAGCTCACCCCCGAAGAGATCGCGGCGGCCGAACGCGAGGCTCATGAGCGTTTGTCCGCGTCTGGCGAACCCCGGTAGGCGGCGCATCGCCAAAGCGGCATCATCGGCGACGTCACCTGCGGTCGGGCCATATCTTTCGCCGCCTTCGGGGCGGCTCCGGGCCCGCCTTGACTTGACGCGGCTATTGGGCGTATAGGCAAGTTTCGCCTGTGCTATACTGTGCTTTCGGGGCGGAGTAGCTCAGCTGGTTAGAGCAGTGGAATCATAATCCACGTGTCGGGGGTTCGAGTCCCTCCTCCGCTACCAAATTCAATGACTTAGCAGGCAATGCAAGGCCATTCCCGACTAGAACCTCCAGTTGTATGGCTGGAGGTTCTGTCGTTTTGGGGTCGGAAACCGCGTTCTCACCCTCTGCCATGAAAAACCCTTATTTTTCAATGCTTCACAAATTCTCCGGATTCTCCGTTTGACATGCATTTGACATGCGAACGGCGTTATGTACCCGTTATGTTCCCCTGCTCGGAACCGTTCCACGTGTCAAATTCGAGGGGGATTCAGGAGAGGAGAATTTGCTCGGCGGCGCGGGCGGCCGACTGCTCGTCCTGAAACTCGCGCCAAAGGTGGCCGTAAATGTCCCAGGTCGTCTGGATGCTGGCATGGCCCGCCCAGGTCTGAACCTGTTTCGGCGTGGCGCCGTTCTTGATCCAGAGCGAGATGCCCGCATGCCGCAGACCGTGCATGCCGAAGGGCGGCGTCTCGCCTTCCTTGATGATGCCGGCTGCGATGAGCAACGGCAGCCAGAGCCGGTTGTAGTGGTTCGCGTAGCTCTCGGCCTTCCCGGCGCCGTTCGCGAAGAGAAGCCGATCCTTACTGGGCGGACAGGCCAGCATCCAGCGGCGAAGCGCCTTGACCGTATGCGGGCCAAACGGAACATTCCGCACGCTGCTCCTGGTCTTGACCCGTTGAAGCTGGTTCCAGCGATCGGCCTTGCGTCGGATCAGAAGTTCCGGCGACGGTCCCTTGAGGGTCACATGCTGTTTGCCGAGCGCCCTAAGCTCGCTGCTTCGGAGCGCCTGGAAAAGCAGGACGCTGACAAAGGCTTCGGCGCGGCCGGTCTGGTCGTAGGTCTGCGCGGCCTTCAGAACGGTCCTCAAGTCATCCAGAGGAGGGATGTCCAACGGCTCTTTGTCCGCCTCCCAATCGGGCGCCGTACGCACACCGACGGCGCGCGCCGGGTTGCTCCCGATCCAGCCTTGCCCCCAGGCGTAGTCGATCACCATGCGGAATGTAGAGAACACCCGCCGCGCCTGATCGTCACTCCGCTGATTTTCCAGCTCCCGCGCATAAGCGACGCAGTCCGGGCCGCTGAGCCTTGAAATCTTGAGGCCAGCGATAGGCATTTTCACGTTAACTGTCGTAGATAAACTGTTTCCACGCTGCGAACGATCTCACGCAGCGGTAGTTGCTTCGGCCCACGCGCCGAACGCATCCT
>JANQJG010000124.1 GCA_028281785.1 Rhodospirillales bacterium | reverse complement strand
CGCGGCGTTGCCGGACTTGCCCGATGACCCGGCATCGCGCCGCGTCCGGCGCCTGACGGGCCGCAACGCCGCGGAGCCATCAGAATTGTTTCCATTTGGCCCGATAATGCTCTAGTAACGGCCCGTCGAATTTGGCCGCGGGCGGGTTCTCGCGGCGGTATCGCCACGGTTGCAAGTTGGGAGGAACGATGGCACGCAAAAAACTCGCCTTTATCGGCGCCGGAAATGTCGGCGCGACAGCCGCGCATCTGGCCGCGTTGAAGGAGCTGGGCGACATTGTCCTGTTCGATATCGCCGGCACGATGCCCTCGGGCAAGGCCCTCGACATGGTCGAGAGCTCCCCGGTCGAACGCTTCGACGTCGCCGCCTCGGGCAGCAACGAGTACGACGCGATCGCGGGCGCCGACGTGGTGGTGGTCACGGCCGGCGCGCGCCGCACCCCGGACATGAGCCGCGACGACCTGGTCAGCGTCAACGCCAACATCATGAAGAGCGTCGGCGAGAACATCAGCAAATATTGCCCGAACGCCTTCGTCATCTGCGTCACCAACCCGCTCGACGCCATGGTCTGGGCGCTGAGGGAAGGGTCCGGCCTGCCGCACAACAAGGTGGTGGGCATGGCAGGGATTCTGGATTCCGCGCGCTTCCGCTATTTCCTGGCCGAGGAGTTCGGGGTCTCGGTCGAGGACGTGACCGCCTTCGTGCTCGGCGGCCATGGCGACAGCATGGTGCCGCTTCTGCGCTACTCGACGGTGGCCGGCATTCCGGTTCCCGACCTCGTCAAGATGGGCTGGTCGAGCCAGGACAAGATGGACGCCATCATCCAGCGGACCCGCGATGGCGGGGCCGAGATCGGCCGCCTGCTGACCAACGCCTCGGCCTATTACGCGCCGGGCTCGGCGGTGGTCGAGATGGCCGAGGCCTATCTGAAGGACAAGAAACGGGTCCTGCCCTGCGCCGCCTATTGCGACGGGCCCTATGGCCTCGACGGGATCTATGTCGGCGTGCCGATCCTGATCGGCGCGGGCGGTGTCGAGAAGGTCATCGAGATCGAGATGACGGCGGAGGAGCGGGCCGAGTTCGATGCCTCGGTCGGCACCGTGCGCAACCTGATCGACGCGACCAAGAAACTGATCGGAGCCTGAGAGAAGACCGCGAGGCGGGGCCCAAGATCGGGGCCACCGCCTTACAGACTGGTCAAAGGCGAATGAGAACCCCATCTTGAACGGGGCGTTTCGGTAGGAATGTCCGCCCTGGATGGATGAAAAGGAGGGGAGCGCCCGGACGACGCGCTCCCCCGGGGAACATGGCCAGCAGTTTGGATTCCGTACTGACCGCGCAAAACGCGCCCTTCATCGCCGAACTCTATTCCCGCTATCTCCAGAACCCCAACGCCGTCGATCCGAGCTGGGCAGCCCTGTTCGCCGAGCTCAGGGACGACGGCCGCGTGGTCCTGGAGGAGCTCAAGGGGGCCAGCTGGGCCCCGTCGGACCCGGCGACGGGCGACGGCAACGGGGGCGCCGCGCCGCTGGCGCCCTGCGCGCCGATCGGACCGGTGCCGAGCACCGAGGCGTACCACCGGCTGGAGCAGCGCCTGGGCACCGAGCAGCTCAGGGCCGCGACCCTCGACTCGATCCGCGCCTTGATGCTGATCCGCAGCTACCGCGTGCGCGGCCATCTGATCGCCCGCTTCGATCCGCTGGGCCTCGAGGGAAGCACGCATCACCCCGAACTCGATCCCCGCACCTATGGCTTCACCGACGCCGATATGGAGCGGCCGATCTTCATCGACTACGTGCTCGGGCTCGAAACCGCGACGATCAAGGAGATCGTCCGGGTGGTGCAGGAGACCTATTGCGGCTCCATCGGCGTCGAGTTCATGCATATCCAGCATCCCGACGAGAAGGCCTGGATCCAGCGCCGCATCGAGAGCATCCACAACCAGACGCAGTTCACGCTGCGCGGCAAGCGCACGATCTATGAACGGCTGATCGAGGCCGAGGGCTTCGAGCGCATGCTGCACGTGAAATATACGGGCACAAAGCGGTTCGGCCTGGACGGCGGCGAGTCCGTGATCCCGGCGCTGGAGCAGATCCTCAAGCGCGGCGGGCAGCTGGGCGTCAAGGAGGTCGTGCTGGGCATGCCCCATCGCGGGCGCCTGAACGTGCTCGCCAACGTCATGCACAAGCCCTATGTCGCGATCTTCTCCGAATTCGAGGGCAACACGGCCCATCCCGAGGACGTCCAGGGGTCGGGCGACGTCAAATACCATCTCGGCACGAACACCGACCGGGTCTTCGACGGCAACGCGATCCATCTGTCCCTGGCCGCCAACCCCTCGCATCTCGAGGCGGTGAACCCGGTCGTCGTCGGCAAGGTCCGGGCCAAGCAGCGCATGCGCGGCGACCGCGAGCGGCGGCAGGTTCTGGGGCTGCTTCTGCACGGCGACGCCGCCTTCGCCGGACAGGGCCTTGTCGCCGAGACGCTGGAGCTCTCGCAGCTCGATTCCTACGGCACCGGCGGAACCATCCATTTCGTCGTCAACAATCAGATCGGCTTCACCACGAGCCCCCGATACGGCCGCTCCTCGCCCTACCCCTCGGACGTGGCCAAGACGATCCAGGCGCCGATTTTCCATGTGAACGGCGACGACCCGGAGGCGGTGGTCCATGTGGCCCGCATCGCCACCGAGTTCCGTCAGGAGTTCGGCCGCGACGTCGTGATCGACATGTTCTGCTATCGCCGGCACGGCCATAACGAAGGCGACGAGCCCGGCTTCACCCAGCCGATCATGTACAAGACCATCCGCGAGCACCCGACGACGCGCGAGATCTATGCGGAAAAGCTGCTGCTGGAGGGCGTGCTCAAGGAGGGAGAGGCCGAACGGTTGGTCGACAGCTTCGCCACGCGGCTCGAATCCGAGTTCAAGGCCGCCGAGGGCTACAAACCCAACAAGGCGGACTGGTTCGAGGGCCGCTGGCAGGGCCTGATGGTTATGACGGGCGAGGAGGAGCTGCGCGAGGACGACACCTCCGTGTCGATGGACTGCCTGAGCGAGGTCGGCCTCGCCATCTCCGAGCCGCCCCGGAACTTCAGCGTCAACTCCAAGATCCTGCGCCAACTCAAGGCCAAGCGGAAGATGATCGAGTCCGGCGAGGGGATCGACTGGGCGACCGCCGAGGCCCTGGCCTTCGGCAGCCTTCTGGCCGAGGGCAATCCGGTCCGCCTTTCGGGGCAGGATTCGGGACGCGGCACCTTCTCCCAACGGCACGCGGTGCTGGTCGACCAGGACAACGAGGAGCGCTATGTGCCCCTCAACCACATCCGCGAGGGGCAGGCGGAGATCGAGATCATCGACAGCCCGCTCTCCGAGGCCTCCGTGCTGGGCTTCGAATACGGCTATTCGCGGGTCGATCCCCACTGCCTGGTGTTGTGGGAGGCGCAGTTCGGCGATTTCGCCAACGGCGCCCAGGTCATCATCGACCAGTTCATCAGCTCCGGCGAGTCGAAGTGGCTTCGCATGTCCGGCCTCGTGCTGCTGCTACCGCACGGATACGAGGGCCAGGGGCCGGAGCACTCCTCGGCGCGGGTCGAGCGCTACCTTCAGCTCTGCGCCGAGGACAACATCCAGGTTGTGAACTGCTCGACGCCGGCGAACTATTTCCATGCGCTCAGGCGCCAGCTCAGGCGCAATTTCCGCAAGCCGCTGGTGATGATGACGCCGAAATCGATGCTGCGCCATAAGCTGTTGGTCTCGAGTCTCGACGAGATGGGACCGGGGACCAAGTTCCAGCGCATCCAGGCGGACATCGACCCGCTGACCGCCGGCGACAAGGTGCGGCGGGTTGTGCTGTGCTCCGGCAAGGTCTTCTACGATTTGCTGCAGAAGCGGCGGGAAGAGGGAATCGACGACGTCGCCCTGGTGCGCGTGGAGCAGCTTTACCCCTGGCCGCGCCTGCGCCTGATCCGCGAGCTCGAACGCTATCCCAACGCGGAGCTGGTGTGGTGTCAGGAGGAGCCGGCGAACATGGGTGCCTGGACCTATATGTTTCCGCGCCTGGTCAACATCCTGGAGCATTTCGGACATGGGCAGCGCCTGCCCGCCTATGTCGGACGTCCGGCGGCGGCGGCGCCGGCCACGGGCCACTATCGGACTCATATGAAGGAACAGGCGGCGCTGGTGGACGAGGCGCTGTCCGACCGGCCCCTGGATCCGAACCGCAAGGCGGCGGCCTGACGCAAAGAACGGCGTCCGCGCGAGGGGGCCTCGGCGGACGGGCAACTCTTCACGGCGAGGGAATGATGTCGACCGAGATCATAGTTCCGACACTGGGCGAATCGGTAACCGAGGCCACGGTCTCCAAATGGTTCAAGGCGGTGGGCGATGCCGTCGCGGCGGACGAGCCCGTCCTCGAGCTGGAGACCGACAAGGTCACGCTTGAGATCAACGCGCCGGCCGCGGGCACCCTGAGCGAGATCGTCGTCGCCGAGGGCAGCGATGTCGAGGTCGGCGCCCTGCTCGGCACCATCGCCGAGGGTCAGGTCGCGGCCAAGGCGCCCGCGCCCAAACCCGCTGCCGAGCCGCCCCCCGCCGCTCCGGAACCAAAGGCGGCGGCGCAAGCCGCCCCGGCACCCGCGGCCGAACCGCGCCCGGCTGTTACGGCCTCCACGGCCCTCTCGCCGGCCGTGCGCAAGCTGATCGATCAGCATGGGCTGGACCCCGCGAGCATTCCCGGCACCGGCAAGGACGGCCGCCTGACAAAGGGGGACGTTCTCGCGCATCTGGAGGCGCGGCAGGAACCGGCGCCAGCGCCACAGCCGGAGCTTCCGAAGGCGGCTCCGCAACCCGGACGCACCGTCACCCCGGCGCCGGCCGGCGACACGCCCTGGGCGCCGTCGCCCTCGGCCCTCTATCCGCCTCGGCCCGAGGGACCGCGCGAGGAGCGGGTGCGCATGACCCGGCTGCGCCGGCGCATCGCCGAGCGCCTGAAGGAATCGCAGAACACGGCGGCGACGCTGACCACCTACAACGAATGCGACATGAGCGCGGTGATGGCGCTGCGCGGCCAATACCGTGAATCCTTCGAGAAGAAGCATGGCGTGCGGCTCGGCTTCATGTCCTTCTTCGTCAAGGCCTGCGTCGTCGCGCTCCGCGAATTCCCGGTCGTCAACGCCTCGATCGAGGGCGAGGAGATCGTCTACAAGAACCACTACGACATCGGCGTCGCGGTCGGCGTCGAGGAAGGGCTGGTGGTGCCCGTGGTGCGGGACGCCGACGCCCTGAGCTTCGCCCAGGTCGAGCTCGCCATCGCCGATCTCGCGCGCCGCGCCCGCGACGGCAAGCTGGCGCTGGACGAGCTTCAGGGCGGAACCTTCACCATCTCCAACGCCGGCATCTACGGATCGCTGAACTCCATGCCGATCCTCAACACGCCGCAGTCAGGCATCCTCGGCATGCACCGCATTCAGCAGCGGCCGGTGGTCCTGCCCGATGGCTCGATCGCGGCGCGGCCGATGATGTATCTCGCGCTCTCCTACGACCATCGGCTGGTGGACGGACGCCAGGCGGTGTCGTTCCTGGTGCGCGTGCGCGACTGCATCGAAAGCCCCGACCGCATCATGCTGGATGTGTGAGGGCGCGTTTCCCACCCGTCATTCCCGCTTTCGAGCCTGTGAAGGAATTACGCTTGTGGATTCCCCTTTTCCTCCAAGTGTGTTTCCCTGGTTCTGGTTTGCTTTGGAGGTCGGCATGGCGCGGGGGCCACGTGTGCTGCGTCCGGA
>JANQJG010000123.1 GCA_028281785.1 Rhodospirillales bacterium | reverse complement strand
CGCGGCGTTGCCGGACTTGCCCGATGACCCGGCATCGCGCCGCGTCCGGCGCCTGACGGGCCGCAACGCCGCGGAGCCATCAGAATTGTTTCCATTTGGTCGGATAGTGCTCTAGGTTTGCGCCGCCAACGCAAATGGAACGATTCGTCATGGACGTGCTCCTGGGACCCCTTTTCTGGCTCATCCTCACCGTCATCAACCTTTATATCTGGGTGGTCATCATCTCGGTGATCCTAAGCTGGCTGACCGCCTTCAACGTCATCAACACACACAATCGGTTCATCTATCTGATCGGAGATTTCCTCTATCGCGCGACCGAGCCGGCCTTGCGCCCCATCCGCAGTATCCTGCCGAATCTCGGCGGGCTCGACCTGTCGCCCCTAGTTTTGATCCTCGGGCTCTACTTCCTGGAACAGGTTGTCGCCCGTTTGGCGTTCAGAATCGGTATTTAGGTCAGGTGTCGGGGGCGGGATCCTTCTTTACCCCTTCCCGCAATGGTGTTCTGGTTCGGCTGCTGGCCGCGCCACGGGCTGGGCGTGATCGGATCGAGGATATCCGCGCCGATGCGGATGGGGCGGGGGTCCTCAAGGTCTCGGTGACGGCAACGCCGGAGAAGGGCAAGGCTAACGACGCCATCCTCAAACTCTTGGCAAAGGCGTGGCGCTTGCCGAGGTCCAGCCTTCGCATTCGTACCGGCGCTTCGTCGCGGCGCAAGACAATCATCGTCGAGGGGGACCCGACGATCCTCGCCCGGCGGCTCTCGGAATGGGGGGAAACAAAAGAATGACCAAAGCCAGAATCATCGACGGAAAGGCCATCGCGGCCGACCTTCAGGGACGGGTCGCGCGGGCTGCGGCAAGACTGAAGGAAGATCACGGACTGACGCCCGGCCTCGCCGTGGTCCTCGTCGGCGAGCACCCCGCGAGCCAGATCTACGTGCGCAACAAATCCCGGCAGACGGTCGAGGCGGGCATGGAATCCTTCGCCTACACGCTGCCCACTGACACCACTCAGGCGGAGCTGCTGTCGCTCGTCTCCCGTCTCAACGCCGATTCCGCCGTGCATGGAATACTCGTCCAATTGCCGTTGCCCGATCAGATCGACCCCCAACCTGTGCTCGACGCCATCGATCCGGCCAAGGATGTGGACGGCTTCCACCCGGCGAACGTCGGCCGCTTGTGGTCCGGCCGTCTGGACGCGCTGGTTTCTTGTACGCCCGTCGGTTGCCTGATTCTGATCCGCGAGGCCGTCGGTGACCTTGTGGGCAAACGGGCCGTCGTACTGGGGCGGTCGAACATCGTCGGCAAGCCGGTGGCGGCGCTCCTGCTGGCCGAGCATTGTACCGTCACCCTGGCCCATTCGCGGACGCGGGATCTGCCGGGTCTGTGCCGCGAGGCCGACATCCTCGTTGTCGCGGTCGGGCGGCAGGGACTGGTTCAGGGCGACTGGATCAAGCCCGGGGCCTGTGTCATCGATGTCGGGATGCACCGCGTTCCGGTGCCCGAGCGGGGCGAAGGCAAGACCCGTCTGGCCGGCGATGTCGATTTCGACGCGGCGGCCGAGGTCGCTGGGGCCATCACCCCGGTTCCCGGCGGCGTCGGGCCGATGACCATCGCCTGCCTGCTGCGCAACACCGTCATCGCCGCCTGCGGACAACGCGGAATCGACGTTCCCGACATGTGAATCCCGCCCGACGGCGACCACCTACCGTCGAACTGCGTCCGCCGCGCAACGGAAGCCGACCATGTTGAGGCCGATATCGGGCGGGTTGCCGTGCCGATAGGAGACGCGCAGGCAATAGGGGTTGTTGCCCCAGCCGCCGCCCCTCAAGGCGACCTCCCGGGGGCGTCCGGGGAAGGGACTCGCGGTCCATTCCCAGACATTGCCGGCCATATCCAGCAAGCCGAAGGGCGAGGCACCCGACGGGAAGCTGCCCACGGGCGCCGTCGTGCGATAGCCGTCGCGGGGGTCGGGGGCGCAGCAGTTCACGGTGCCGAAATTCGCGTGCCGGCCGGCATCGGTCTCGGGCGGTGCGTCGCCCCAGGGATAGCGGCGACGGTCGGTGCCGCGGGCCGCGAACTCCCACTCCGCCTCGGTTGGCAGGCGCAGGCCATGGAAGCCACAGAAAGCGGCCGCGTCACGCGCTGAAACCTGTACAACCGGATGGTCCGCGAGGTCCGACACGCTGCTGTCGCCACCATGGGGATGCCGCCAGTCGGCATGGGGAGTCCTTTGCCACTGCCCGAACCAGACATAGCCGAAGCCGGAACGCTCGGGGTCGGTGCGGTGGCGGGAAGCGCGAACAAAGGCGGCGAACTGGGCGTTGGTGACCTCGTGCCGCATAAGGCGGAACGAAGACACGGCCACTTCCTTGGGCGCCTCGTCGGGCTCACCCGCGGCATCGCCCATGACGAAGCGGCCGCCGGGGATGTCGACGAGGTCGAATCCCTCGGCTCCCATACTTGGGACCGGCAGGAGCAGACAGCCGAGTCCAAGCGAAAGAGGGACGAAAAGCGATCCGATCGGCGTCCTGGCGTTCATTCGCGAAAGGCGTTGCGCCCGAGCACGATGTCGAACCGCCCGGCCTTGGCCTCGGGTTCGATCTCCGGCGCCGGCGCGAATCGGACCATCAGACTTTCCCGCGCGCGGACATCGGCGACCCGGCCGAGGACGAAATCCCGGGCATTGAGGGGGTGGCCGGCGATGTACATCTGGGTTGTCAGGCGCTCGAAGCCGGGGCCGCTGATCGCGAAATGAATATGCGGGGCGCGTCCGGGATAGGGCACCGGCTCGATGGTGCGAAAGCGGAAGCCGCCGTCCTCGCTCACCGTCATCCGGCCATAGCCCTGGAAGTTGGGGTCGGCTCGGGCATGGCCCGGCGCGCGCGGATGGCGGTAGCGGCCGAACGCGTCGCATTGCCAGATCTCGACCCGCGCCCGGCGGACCGACCGGCCATCGGGGTCAAGGACGCGGCCGAAGACGTGGGCGAGGGTCCCGGCGGCGCGCTGCGGGGCGTTCCCGACCTGCGCGAGATCGTTGTCGGCGTCGAGCGGCAAGCGGGTGGGGTAGAAGGGGCCCGTCGTCTGCCTCGGTGTTGGGATGAGGCCAGCCAGAGCATCGAGGCCCGTAAGCGTGGCCGTTCCGAGAACGAAGCCTCCGAGCACGAACTGTCGGCGGGAAGCCGGGCGAAGATCTCCCATGGCAATCTTCCTCGTGGCGCAAGTGCACAATCGCTTAGATTATTTCGGTGGGTTTGCGGCATCCCGAGAGCAAGTCACGTTGCCGTGACGGCGAGAAGCGCTCTTGGCCGCTTGTGGGATGAAGGCGTGATGACGGAGCTGATTTTCGCGGTCCTCGTGTTTCTGGCGACGCATGCGATTCCGGCGGCCAAGCCGATCCGGGCGGCCCTTATCGGCCGAGGGGGGGAGCGCGCTTACCTGATCGCCTATTCGATGCTCAGCCTGGCCACATTGGTTTGGCTCGGCGCGGCCTATGCGCGGGCGCCCTATCTGGAGATCTGGCCTCCGGCGGCCTGGACGCGGTGGCTGCCGCTTTTGGTCATGCCGTTCGCCTGTATCTTCCTCGTGGCCGCGCTGATCTCGCCCAATCCGCTCTCGATCGGTGGCCGCTCGCGCGGCTTCGACGCGGCAAGGCCGGGTATTGCCGCCGTCACGCGTCATCCTCTGATCTGGGCCTTCGTATTGTGGGCGGCGGCGCATATCCCGGCCAATGGGGATGTGGCATCGCTGATCCTCTTTGGCCTGCTGCTCGCGCTCAGCCTGGCCGGCCCACCGAGCCTCGACGCCAAGCGCCGGGCCTCGCTCGGTGAAGAGAGGTGGCGCCATTTGGCGCGCGCAACCTCTGGTTTTCCCTTTGTCGCCATCATATCGGGCCGGGCCCGCTTGCGGCTCCGGGACATCGGGCCGTGGCCGATCATCGGCGGCCTTCTCCTCTATGTCTTGCTCATCCTGCTTCACGCGCCGCTGATCGGCGTCTCGCCGCTTCCGATTTGAGGGCCTTCGGGGCTGAGTCGCCGGGTTCCGTCTCCCGTGCGGAGAATGCGGATCGCTCGCGTTTTACTTGACTCGTTTATCCATAAAGTTTATAGGGATGAAATCGAGATTGATTATAAGTTACCTCCCGACTAATCCTGCTGCAGGTATACTCCTTGATGGAGAAGAGCGTGACAAACGACCCCGAGCTTGGCCCGGGAGGGCCTGCATTCGGACCCGTCTTTCCTCTTGCCGCCGCCTCCTCCGGTGACCGTCTTAGAATAACTGCTTTGCGCGCCGGTAAGGGTTTGGCGCGCCGCCTCGCCGATCTGGGTTTGCCGGTGGGATGCGAGATCGAGGTCGTGTTCCGCCAGGGCAACGGACGCTTGGTCGTTGCCCGGGATATGGGGCGCGTGGCCCTGGGTGCCGGCATGGCCGACAGGATCCTCGTAACTCCGGCGGACGGGGCGATCTGATGGCGACTTTCTTCAGTCTGTTTACCTCGTCGGGAGGACGGTGCTGCGATACTGACCAACCTCCGGCTCCGTCCCCGCAATCGGAATCGACCGGAATCACACGTCGGATCGCCATCGTCGGCAATCCCAACTGCGGCAAGACCACTCTGTTCAACGCGCTCACCGGGGCGCGCCAGCGCGTCGGCAACTGGCCGGGCGTGACCGTCGACCGCAAGGTTGGCGCCTATCGCGATCGAGGGCAAAGGATCGAGGTCGTCGACCTGCCGGGTGTCTATTCCTTGAGCGCGGCCGACGGCGACGACTCCCTCGACGAAAAGATCGCCCGGGACTATGTCCTTTCCGGCGAGGCCGACCTGATCGTCAACATCGTCGACGCGACGAACCTCGAGCGCAATCTGCATATCACGGCCCAGCTTATCGAAACGCGATCGCCCATGATCGTGGCGCTCAACATGATCGACAGCGCCCATGAACTGGGTATCGACATCGATGATGTCGGCTTGGCGCGGCGTTTGGGATGTCCGGTCGTGCCCATCTGCGGCGCCACCGGGGAGGGGATCGACGCGTTGAGGGCGGTGATCTGGGATGCGGCGGGGGCGGGCGCGGCGCCCGGCGTGCATCTTTCTTATGGCGCGTGGTTGGACCCGCTGGTGGACACAGCGTCGCAGGCGATGGCCGGGGTGGCGGAACGGCGCCGGTTGGACCCGCGATGGCTGGCGGTGAAGGTGATCGAGGGCGAGGGGGCCACCTTGCGGATCGCCAATGAGACCCTGGACGAGACCTTGCGGCAGCGCATCGCCGCGGCGGAGAAGGAGGCCGGTGAGGCGGTGGACCATCTCATCGCCTCCGCCCGTCTGGAATTCGCTGGGACGGTCGCGGAGGCCGCGATCCGGCGCCGCAGTCGCGTGACCCGCACGCCGTCGGATCGCGTCGACCGGATCGTCTTGCATCGCTGGGCGGGGCCGGCGATCTTCCTACTCGTCGTCTATGCGATGTTCTTGCTGACGATCAATGTCGGCGGCGCGTTCATCGATTTCTTCGACATCGCCTTCGGGACGGTCTTTGTCGACGGGCCGAAGAGCTTGCTTTCGGCCTTGGGTGCGCCGGAATGGATCATCGTTCTGATCGCCGACGGCGCCGGCGGTGGCGTTCAGATCGTCGCCACATTCATCCCGATCGTCGGCTTCCTTTATCTATGTCTCTCCTTTCTCGAGGATTCGGGATACATGGCCCGGGCCGCTTTCCTCATGGACCGGTTCATGCGGAGGATCGGCCTGCCCGGAAAATCCTTCGTGCCCCTGATCGTCGGTTTCGGCTGCAATGTCCCGTCGATCATGGCGACCCGGACCCTGGAGAAGCCGCGCGATCGGATTCTCACGGTGATGATGGCGCCCTTCATGTCCTGCGGGGCGCGGCTTCCGGTCTATGCGCTGTTCGCCGCCGCCTTCTTTCCGATCGGTGGCCAAAACGTGGTTTTCGCGCTCTATATCTTGGGAATTCTCGCGGCCGTCGGGACGGGTCTTCTGCTCCGCCAGACAGTGCTGACCGGTGAGACCTCGCTCTTCGTCATGGAGCTGCCGGCCTATCATATGCCGCGTCTGCGCGGCGTTGTGACGCATACCTGGCATCGCCTCAAGGCGTTCGTCTTTGGCGCCGGCAAGGTTATTGTCGTGGTGGTGATCGCGTTGACCTTCCTGAACTCCTGGGGAACCGATGGAACCTTCGGCAACGAGGACACTGACCGGTCGGGATTGAGCGCGATCGGGCGCGCCCTCGTTCCGGTTTTCGAGCCGATGGGGATCACCGAAGACAACTGGCCGGCGACTGTCGGTATTTTCACCGGCATCTTCGCCAAGGAAGCCGTCGTGGGGACCCTCGATGCTCTCTATTCCGGGCTCGCGGATGACGGAGCCGAGGCCGGCGGGGAGGCCGAGGAAGCAGCGGGCTTTGACTTGTTCGGCGGGCTTGCCGAGGCCGTCAAAACGATCCCGGCCAATCTTTACGACGCGGCCGGCTCGATCCTCGATCCTCTGGGGATTACCTCGGCAACCAGCGACAGTGTGGACGAGGCGGCCGAGAACCTGGGCGCGACCACCGGCACCTTCGGCGCCATGGTGGAAAGGTTCGATGGGCGCATCGGGGCCTTCGCCTATCTTCTTCTTATCTTGCTTTACATGCCCTGTGTCGCCGCGTTGGCGGCCATCGTCCGCGAGGTTGGGGGACGCTGGGCCGCGTTTGCCGCGCTTTGGACCACCGCGCTCGCGTATGGCGCCGCCGTCGCGGTCTATCAGATGGGAACGCTGCTGCGCGATCCCGTGACCTCCGCGGCCTGGATTGCCGCACTGATCCTCTGCTTCGCTGCCGTCGTCCTGCTGATGCGCCATCTTGGGCGGGTGCCGGATCGTAGCCCTCCTCTGCCCATGGTGGCGGAGTAGGTTCGGACTGGGCCTCATTCACCAGCAGGCGTATTCGCTGGCCCGGAGACGCCAACCTTCTTATCTCTTAGGGCGTGTGACGACCGTCAGGGGACCGCACGGAAGCGGCGATGGACATCCTATCCAGCACTTTGGGCCTGTATCTCGAAGCCGCGCCTTGGCTGCTCCTCGGGTTCGCCATCGCGGGTATAGTCAAGGCGTGGGTGCCGGAGGCGGTCGTCGCACGCGTGCTCGGCGGGTCCGGGCTTTGGCCGATCACCAAGGCGGCGCTGATCGGGGCGCCTTTGCCTCTCTGCTCCTGCGGCGTGTTGCCGGCGGCGGCAGGGCTTCGGCGCGGCGGCGCCTCGCGGCCCGCGACCGTCTCCTTTCTGATTGCCACGCCCGAAACCGGCTCCGATTCGGTGGCCCTGACCTATGCGCTGCTCGGGCCTGTGATGGCCGTCCTTCGCCCTGTCGCGGCGGTCACGAGCGCGGTTTTCGCGGGCCTGGCAACGGCCTTCCTTACCCGCGGCGAGCCGGTCGAAACATCTGCCCCCGCGACGAGCGGATGCGGGTGCGGCGTGGTGGACGCCACGAACGCCAATGAAATCGAGGATGGCTGCGCGCGGGACTCCTGTTGCGCGCGGGACAGCTGTTGCGCGAAGGTGGCAAAAGGGGGTGCTTGGCGGCGGCTCGTCGGCGGCTTCCGCTTCGCCTTTATCGTGATCGTTGACGATGTTGCCCATTGGCTGATCCTCGGCCTCGCCGCCGCTGGGGTCTTGCTCGCCCTGGTTCCGCCAATGAGCCTGGCAAGTTGGGGGCAGGGTCTGCCGGCGATGCTGGTGATGCTCGTGGTCGGGCTGCCGATCTATGTCTGCGCCACGGCGTCGACACCGATCGCCGCGGCGATGCTCACGGTCGGTGTGTCGCCGGGTGCCGTGCTGGTCTTTCTGCTGGCAGGGCCGGCGACCAACATCGCGTCCATCGGCGTGGTCGGCCGGCTTCTCGGCCGGCGGGCGCTGGCGGGCTATCTCGGCGGCATCATCTTCGCAAGCCTCGGGCTCGGCCTGATGACCGACGCCGTGTTCAGCGCTGTGGGATTCGAGGTCGCGGCTCAGTTGACCCAGGCTGGCGAAATGATCCCCGAGTGGCTGGAACTGCTGAGCTGTTTGGTCCTGGCCCCGATGCTCGCTTGGCCGCTGACGCGCCGCGTCGCGCGTCGGTTCACGCGACGGTCCCCGGCTTCGGCCTGATCGGGGCAGACGGGAAGGCCCTTGTCTTTCACGGCAGTGGAATTCATCTTCGCCGGCAATGGTCACAATGCCTCGCCGCCGCGATCTAAAGCGTCTGATCTTCGTCGTCCTCGGCTGGATTTTCATTGTGCTGGGGGTGGTGGGTTTGTTCCTGCCCATCCTCCAGGGACTTCTGTTTCTGTTCGTCGGGGTTTCGCTGCTCTCGCTGGGATCGCCCCGGATGCGCCTGATGCGCCAGCGCCTTGGTCAGCGCTATCCGGCCATCCGCCGTGGCGAGCACAAGGCGCGTGCCTGGCTGAAACGGCAGCGCCGCCGGTTCGGCCGGCGTGAACGCCAGGGGAATGGCTCCATATAGACGAGACATGCTCTAAGCAAGCTGATAAAAGCGCCGCCATGACGGACCTCGCCCATATCCGCAACTTCGCGATCATTGCCCATATCGACCATGGGAAATCGACCCTGGCCGATCGGATGATTCAGATCTGCGGCGGGCTCAGCGATCGCGAGATGCGCGAGCAGGTGCTCGACACCATGGACATCGAGCGCGAGCGGGGCATCACCATCAAGGCCCAGAGCGTGCGCCTGAACTACACGGCGAAGAACGGCGAGACCTATCAGCTCAATCTCATCGATACGCCCGGCCATGTGGACTTCTCCTACGAGGTTAGCCGAAGCCTCGCGGCCTGCGAGGGCTCGCTGCTGGTGGTCGATTCGACCCAGGGTGTCGAGGCCCAGACCCTGGCCAACGCCTATCTCGCCATCGACAACGATCACGAGATCGTGCCGGTGCTCAACAAGATCGATTTGCCGGCGTCGGAACCCGACCGGATCAAGGAACAGATCGCCGATGTTATCGGATTGGACGCCGACGACGCGTTGCTGATTTCCGCCAAGACCGGAATCGGCATCGAGGAGGTGCTGGAGGCGTTGGTCCAGCGTCTTCCCGCGCCCAGGGGTGATACGGAGGCCCCGCTCAAGGCGCTGCTGGTTGATTCCTGGTATGACGCCTATCTGGGCGTGATGATCCTGGTGCGGGTACGCGACGGCGTTCTGCGCAAGGGCATGAAGGTCCGCATGATGGCGGCCGGCACCGACTATCAGGTCGAGCAGGTCGGCGTGTTCAAGCCGAAGCCGGAAAAGGTCGATGAACTCCGCCCCGGCGAGGTCGGCTATTTCACGGCTTCGATCAAGACCGTGGCCGACACCCAGGTCGGCGACACCGTCACCGAGGACCGTCGGCCGGCCTCCGACCCCCTGCCGGGTTTCCGGCCCTCCGTCCCGGTCGTGTTTTGCGGGCTCTTCCCGATCGATGCCGGGGACTATGAGGACCTCCGCGGCTCGCTGGAGAAGCTCCATCTCAACGACGCCAGCTTCCACTACGAACCCGAGACCTCGGCCGGCCTCGGGTTCGGCTTCCGCTGCGGCTTTCTCGGGCTCCTGCATCTCGAGATCGTTCAGGAGCGGTTGGAACGCGAGTTCGATCTCGACCTGATTGCCACCTCGCCCAGCGTCGTCTATCGGATTCATCAGACCGACGGGAAGGTGGTCGAACTGCACAATCCGGTCGACATGCCCGATCCGGTCAAGATCGATCATATGGAGGAGCCCTGGATCAAGGCGACCATCCTGGTTCCCGAGGAATATCTTGGCGCGGTGCTGCAGCTCTGTACCGAGCGGCGCGGTGAGCAGGTCGAACTGACCTATGCCGGCAACAGGCCGATGGTGGTCTACCGCCTCCCCCTGAACGAGGTCGTTATCGACTTCTATGACCGCCTGAAATCCGTCTCGCGCGGCTATGCCAGCTTCGACTACGAGATGGACGGCTATGAGCAGGGGCGTCTGGAAAAGGTGTCCATCCTGGTCAATGGCGAGCCGGTCGATGCCCTGGCCTTCATTTGCCACGCGGCCAATGCCGAACAGCGCGGCCGGGCCATCTGCGACCGCCTGAAGGATCTGATCCCGCGCCAGATGTTCAAGATCGCCATCCAGGCGGCGGTGGGGCGCAACGTCATCGCGCGATCCACGATCAGCGCGCTGCGCAAGGACGTGACGGCCAAATGCTATGGCGGCGACGTCACCCGCAAGCGCAAGCTTCTGGAGAAGCAGAAGGCCGGCAAGAAGCGGATGCGCCAGTTCGGCAAGGTGGAGATTCCGCAATCGGCCTTCCTCTCCGTCCTCAAATCGGGCGATGCGTGACCGCAGTCGACGTCCTGGTCACGACTGAGATTGCGAACCGGCGGTTT
>JANQJG010000113.1 GCA_028281785.1 Rhodospirillales bacterium | reverse complement strand
TCTTAACAATTATTGACTTCACGCCTTGGGTTCGATGCCTCCAAATCCCCCGTACTGAGCCGTCGGGTTCGATGCCGCGGCGATAACGAGGATCTGCTGGCTGCGGCGCGCCGAGGGATCGTGATACCAGAAGGAGAAGAACTCCCGAACCAGCTCGCCGAACACCGATACAGGGGCATCTGTCGGGTACTGATCCGCCAATGCGGCCCCGAAATCGTCGAAATTCTCGAAACCGTCGAAGGCCCAGATCGTGCGATAGGCGCCGCCTTGGCGGTCGGTCGAGGTGTGGACGGAATAGGTCCCCCGATAGCGGACCCCGTCGGAGGGACGGGACGTGTACAGATCCAACTCGTTGTCGAGCAGCCAACGATGGAACGCCGGTTCCCAGCCCCGGATCACATCAAAGCCCCATTCGACGAGTATGCCGCCGACATAGACGTCATCCTCGGTCAAGCGATCCTGAACAACGTGTTGGATCGGCTGCCTGCGCAGACCTCGCAAAGGATCGGCAACGATGAACTTCTCACCCGATCGCAGCTCGATTTCGACCGGTTTGGCGACCGCGTCCGCGCTGGGTCCATGCCGGCCGATCAAGCCTTCAACCAAATCGCGATGGTTCTGCTCGGTCATCACAAGATCCCTCACAACTCCTGTGCCGGAGACTCCGGTCTTTCGACCAGTCCGGCGGCCATGAAATCCTCCAGCGTCGCCCGAAGCTGAGCCCGAGCCCGTCTGGGAAGCATCGGCGGGCAGGTTGCATCCAAGTAGCCGACCTCGATCGACGTCCAGGTCGCCCCGTCGCAGAGCTCCAAGGCCAACCACGCGTTCAGGTTCAGCCAATAGAGCCGTGGCTCCCACGGCGTGAACACGCAACACGCTTTCAGTTCAGGAACCGGCCTCAGTCTGAGGCCCTTGGCTTTCCTGTAACATCCATCCCGGTAGTTCACGGAGATCGATTCCATCGTTCAACGGTTCGTCGAAAGGATCGGGCGCGTCCCAGCGGCCATGGAAGGCGAAAGCCGTCGCTCGACAGCCCCCATGCGTGCCCTCACGGCGCGAACACTCACCGCAACTATGATCAACCCTGCCAGCCCTGAGCTCCCGGTAAAGGGGGTGTCTCCACGTCTCGAGAAAGGGCGTTGAGAGGACGTTTCCGTAGTTTACGAACTCGCGCAGATATGCACAGCCGA
This sequence comes from Rhodospirillales bacterium, assembly GCA_028281785.1. Classification (GTDB taxonomy): domain Bacteria; phylum Pseudomonadota; class Alphaproteobacteria; order Rhodospirillales; family Shumkoniaceae; genus JANQJG01. The sequence continues at coordinate 4,037 of JANQJG010000113.1, read as the reverse complement.
TCGAATCGCCCCAGGGATTGACCGCCGCCATTTGCCAGCAGCAGTTCCCGTTGTTCGGGTGCCAGGACTGCATCACCTTCAGACCCTTGGGGTGCCGAAGCCCGGCCAGCACGTCCATCTGCTCATTCAGGGTAAGGGCGAACCGCGCCCACGACTCCCGGGCCCGGCCAATCGGATACAGCCGCAGGATGGCGGCCTCCTTGGCTCCCAGGCCGTGAGAAAGTTCCAGGAACTCTTGGATCTGGCCGGCGTTCTGGCGCGTCAGCACGATGAGCGTGGTGACGGGCACACCTTCCCGTTCGAGCGCGCGCACCCCCTCGCAGGTTCTCTCGAAACTGCCTTCAACGCCCGTGAACCAGTCGTGGGTGTCAGGCCGCGCACCCATAAGGTCGACATAGACGCTGGCGACGCCAACGCTTTTCACCCTGCGCGCGAGATCGACCGTCATCAAGGTCCCGTTGGTCCGTACCCGCGTGAGTGCGCGCCGCGCGACAAATCCGAGAATCTCCAGGAAATCGGTCCGCGCAAACGGCTCGCCGCCCTCGAAATAGAACGAGATGACGCCCGCCTCCATCGCTTCACCCAGGACCCGGCGCCACTGCTCCGCCGTCAGCTCCGGCCTGCCCTTCGCCTCGTTGCAACGGGCGTAGCAATGCCGACAGGCGAGATTGCAGGCCGCGGTGAAAGACACCGTCAGCTTCAGCGGTTGTTCCAGTTGCGGGCTGGCGGGTGGCTGCAAAATCGTCACGGACGGTCCCAATGACATGTCTCTGCGTGGGTCATCGCGGATCTCGCGGCTTAGGGCCTGTGGACAGTTACCGCATCGATCTGGTTCGAGACCAAAATCGTCGCGGACAAGGAGAGAAGTGCAAGGAAGTGTGGACCACTTTCGAGCATTCTCGACGCGGTCCGCGGCGATTTTGGTCTCGAACCAGATCGATGTGCTAACTATCCACAGGCCCTAGAGCATGTCATTCCTTGATGCTTACTTTCTGTTCCTCGCTCTCGCGCCACGTCACCCACTCGTTTTGGCCGTTCCGATCATTCGACGCGCAAGCCTTCAACCAATAGGTCTTGCCGCCCTCGCCGTCGCCCTCCTTCAGCGCATAGCTGAATCGATGCGGCCCTCCGGCACATGGCCTCCACGGCTGCGGCGGATTGTCTGGATCCACCACCGACCCCGGCGGTTTCGGGACCTTGCTGCCGATCGCAACGAGGACCTTTGGCCGCTCACCGACATATCCGATGTCGATCCACACGGTTGCACCGATATCCACCGTCGCATCGGGCGAGGGTTCGTCGATCCTCACGTCGTCCACCGCCATAACCGATCTCCCCTTCAGCCAACCGTGAATTTCACGGGAACGGCCGAGTAGTTCCTCTCGGCCGAGGTCACCGTCGCCTCCACGGACAGCAGATACGAACCCGTCGTCCCGAGGTCCAAGGTGGCGGAATAGACGTTGGTCTTGTCGTCTTCTCGGATGAGGGCCGCCTCCGCGACCGGGGCCCCATCCCCGTCGAAAATCTTGGCCACGACCTGCTCGATTTCTGCCGCGTCCTCCTTGCCGAGGCCCACATGGGCCGAGACGGTAATCTTGGGATCCGGCAGCTGCTCACCGTTCTGCGGTTGCAGAATCCTCGGGAAGGGATAGGCGAGCGCGCGAGCCGCGTGCACGCGGCCAAAGCCCGCATGGGGGTCCCACCGTCCCAGCCCTTGGCTATCCGCCGATTCGGCGGTCTCGACCAGAGCTCGGCGCATTTCCTCATGGGTGGGCCAATCGCTGTCGACGGCTGCCTTCCCGGTGGCCGCGCGATAACGCTCGAGCAGAAGCGCAAGCAACCCGGTGACATGGGCGGCGGCAAGGCTCGTTCCGGAAGCGATGACCGCCTGCTTGTGTATGGTGCTGCGCAGAGAATCCTCGGGCAAGCGCTCGTTCGGACTCGCGAGGTCGTGGGACTTCGCCACATGAATGCCGTGCCCCGGGGCGATGACCGCGGGCTTCCGGCCCGGATCCGACAACGGATCGATCTCGCCGGGGTTCAAGCTCGCTTCCGTGGGTCCCTCGGACGAATAGAGCCGAGGTCGGCCATGCGGCATGACCGCATAGTATGAACCGACTGAGATAACACCGGGCGCCGTGGCGAAATCGCCGAGCGTACGTTCCCTTTTCGCTGCCGCCTCGTCCAAAGCCGACTGGCACACACGGTTGCGGTCGACCCAGGCATAAAAGCCGGTCGATCCCGTCTCCTCCTCTTTCAACGACAAAAACATCCGCCACAGCTTGTCGCCCCTCTCAAGCGCCTTTTTCGTGATCGTCACGCTCGTCTCCAGGAGGCCGGCCGCGATTGGCGATTGGTCGGTGACGAGATAGGCGTCCTGGGGATCCGAGCCCTGCGGGAGTGAATCCCGGGCGCCAGGGTCAAGGCGATGACGGGTTCCGGCCTGGGCGAAGGACTCCGGCAATTCGACCTCGATGACCAGTTTGGGGTCGGCCTGGGAATGATAGATCCTGAGCGTCTGATCCATGAGGTGCGTGGCCGGAAGGCGGGTTACCCAATTGAGGGGATAGGGCACCTCCTGTTCGGCCGAGAACCGCTGAATGCGTCCCGATGCGTGGAGGTTGAGGTCCCGCAAATTCCCGGCCGATACAACGATTGCTTTTCCATGCGCCTGGCCGGGGTTCCAGCCCACGAGGCTGTTCAGCTTTTCGGCGAAGTCGCCGGTCCCGTTCCTCGGTCCCTTTTGCGGGTTCAGGCTGAGGTTGACGACCACGGGCCTCGCGGGATCCATTTCGGCGGCAGTGTCGAAGATCTTCTTGACGGCTTTCGCGACGGCGACCGAAAACGCGCCCCAGATGCCATGCGTGTCGACGCGCCGCTGCAGCTGTACAAAGATGATATCCGCGTCTGGCGCAACTCCTGGAAGCCTGGTGCCCCGGCCGTTTCCGGCGGCGGCGTCCAGCACGATGCTGCCATGAGCTCCGAAGCGCGCCGGCTTGTAGGCCGCGTGGGGCTGATTCTTCGCCGCATGGGGATGGTACGGTAGACTCGAATACGGGTTTGGTGTCTGGAGCGCCTCGTTGATGTCGTCGCGGCTCCAGGACTCCAGCGGCACGTCGTCGCCGTTGCTGTCGAGTGCGATCAACGAGGCGAGGCGCGTGGTCCCGTCTTCGTTCCGGAAGTTCGGGTGTGCGAAGTCGCAGCCGAAGTCCACGACCCCGATGAAGACGCCTCGCCCTGTCGGCTCGTCCGCCCCCCGGGCCTTTGGTGCCGGCACCGATACGGGTCCCCCGCGATAGAGTGCCGGCAGCGAACAGTCGAGGTCGGGAACCACGCGGGCCCCGACCTCGACATGGAGAAGACCGGGAATACGTCCCGCTCGGAGGGCGGCTATGACGTCCTCGGCACTGAGCTTGAGCGTGGCGGGGACCAGGATCGGGCCGCCGCGGTATCCCTTGACGTCTCCAGGCGGTTGATCCGAATCGCCCCGGACCTTATGGCCTCTGACATCCTCGATGTTCAGAAGACGGCCATCACTGTCCACGATCGGATTGGCCTCATCGCCATGAAAAACGATGAGGTCCGTGTATTGCTCGCTTTTCTGTATAGCCGTCCCGTCCTCCAAAACTACGGAGACGGGCAGTCTGCTGACGGACGGATCGCGTTCGTAATGCGCTTTCGCGATGAGCACGTCCGGGTCGATTCCAGGAACGAACGATCGGCTCTTATCCGCGCGCGCTGCTTGAAGACAATCGACAACTGCCCGCAGCCTCGACGGAACGTGACCACGCATCCCGCACCCCCCTTGCCCACGTAGCGGAGTCGCCCGATGGCGCCAAAGAAAGTGTGACGCATTCCAAATACGATGTCCAGACGCGGACACGACCGTCCTTAGAGTCTGTTTGAGAAGTCCCATGGGGCTGCGACGCCGGCGATTTCGCCGACCGAGCAGGAGCGAGGAGCGACGACATGCCTGAGCATATCGAGAGACGAGCGACGCCCTCGGCGGGGACAATCGCCGCGTCCCGAGGGGTTGG
>JANQJG010000089.1 GCA_028281785.1 Rhodospirillales bacterium | reverse complement strand
CGCGCGGCATGGCGAACCACGCGGGCGGCGTTGGGCCCCAGAAGATAGTCGCGCATGGCGGGCCGGTGGGAGGCCATCACGATCAGGTCGGCGTCGATTTCCTCCGCGACCTCGATGATGCTCGCATAGACGCTGCCCTGGTCCACATGCGGGTAGACGTAGAGTCCCTTCGGCACCTGCGCGGACACGAAATCGTCGAGCTCCCGCTGTGCCGTGCGGAGCAGGCGGGTGCCGGAATCCTCCTGCAGATACAGGTTGACGAGTCCCATGGGAAGATCGGGAGCCACCGTGAGCAGGTGGAGCTCGGCCCCGGTCAATCGGCAGAGCTCGACGGCCCTGGGCAGCGCTTTTTCCCAGGAGGCATCGTCGTGGAGATCGACGCTCAACAGAATGCGTTGATACATGGCGCAGGTACCTTCTTGACAGCGGCCGCCGTGATCATTTGTAGCCCTTCAGCTGATCGATGAACTCGGGCAGGAAGAGGGATACCTGCGGCACATAGGTGATGATGATCAGAAAGATCAGCAGAATGGACAGCCAGGGCAGGGCGGCGCGGACGACCCAGAGGATGCTGTTGCCGGTGATACCCGCCGTCACGAACAGGTTCAACCCCACAGGCGGGGTGATCATGCCGATTTCCATGTTCACGACCATGATGATGCCGAGATGGATGGGATCGATTCCCAGCTGCATGGCGATGGGAAACAGGATCGGCGCCATGATCAGCAGGATTGCCGAGGGCTCCATGAAATTGCCGGCCAGCAAGAGGAGCAGGTTGACGACGATCAGGAACCCCCAGGCGGGAAGCCCCCAGTTCGTGATCAGCTCGGCGATCGCGTGCGGGATGCGCTCCGTGGTCAGCACATGCGCGAACAGCATCGCGTTGGCGATGATGAAAAGCAGCATGATGCTCACCTTGGTGGCATCGAGGACGGCGCGCCGGACCTCCGGATCGAAAGCCGACCGGGGAAGGGCCCAGGCGATCTGGCCGGCATTGCGAAGCACCGTGACGGGAAGGGATTCGTCGCCGCGCCGCCAGGGCGTGTCCTTGAGCGGCCCGATGTCGCGATAGCCGAGCACCGCCACGCAGAATGCGTACACCGCCGAGACCGCCGCCGCCTCGGTGGGGCTGGCGATGCCGCCATAGATCGATCCGAGCACGATGACGATGAGCAGGAGGCCCCCCGAGGCGCTGAAGCCCGATCCGATGAGCTCCCGCCAGCCGACCCATTTTTGCGCGGGGAGCTTCAGGATGGTGGCCGCAATGAAGATCGCCACCATCAGCATGCCGCCCATGACCAGCCCGGGAATGAAGCCGGCCATGAACATGCGCGCCGCCGAGACCTCGGTGGCGGCGGCATAGACCAGCATGACGATGGAGGGCGGTATCAGAATGCCGAGCGTGCCCGCGTTGCAGATGACGCCGGCGGCGAAACGCTCGGGATATCCGGACTGCACCATCCCGACAATGACGATCGAACCGATGGCGGCGACCGTCGCCGGCGAGGATCCCGAAACCGCCGCGAACAGCATGCAGGCCAGGACCGAGGCCATGGCGAGGCCGCCGCGAACGGGGCCGACCACAGCGACGGCGAACCGGATGAGGCGCCGGGCCACGCCCCCCGTGGAAAGGAAGGAGGAAGAGAGAATAAAGAACGGAATGGCCAAAAGGGTGTAATGAACGGACAGCGCCTCCATCAGCTTCAGCGCCACCGAAGCCAGCGAATCGTTGGAGAACAGCATGATGGTGGCGACGCTCGACAGCCCCAGCGCGATGGCGATCGGCATTCCGAGAAACATGCAGCCGAAGAGCAGGCCGAAGAGGATGGCCGTCGTCATCGTCCGGGCTCCCGGGCGTCGTCGCGGGCGAGTTCCTTCATCGCCGCCGCCGCCTCGTCCGCGAGGCGGAAGCCGGATGCCCGGCCCAGAGCGAACGCCCACATCAATTGCAGAAAACGAATCGAGAGCAGGACGAAGCCGATCAACAGAATGGAATGTGCAAGCCACTGCTTGATCGGCAGGTCCTCGAGATCGATGCCGATCATGTGCATGCGATCCAGGTAGGTCCACGCCCCGACTATGAACAGCCCGCAATAGACGAGGCACAGGCACGCCGCCAGCACGCTGACCCATCGGCGGGCCCCGGTGGGCAGCGCGCGGACAATCGCGTCGACGCCGATATGGGCGCCGACCTTGATGCCATAGGACGCACCGAAAAGAACCATCCAGGCCGAGGCGTGGAGGGTGAGCTCCTGAATCCACAGAAAGCCGGTGTTGAAACCGAAACGCAGCACGACCTCGGCGAAGACGAGCAGCGTCGTGAAGACGAGGAGGAGGGAGATCACTCCCTCCTCCAGCCGATTGACCACACGCGTAAGCATGGGGTCAAACACCCGTCGGCGCGATCATGCCCTGATCAACTGCTGGCGTTGGCCGCGACCGCCGCGTCAATGATATCCTTGCCGATCTCGTCTTCGAACTGCTTCCAGACCGGCTTCATCGCCTCGACCCATTTCAGCCTCTGCTCATCGGTCAGTTCGATGAGCTTGGTGCGGCCCGAATCGAGGATGCGCCGGCGGTCGTTGACCGCCTTTTCCAAAGCGATCTTGTTGCCGTGGGCGATCGCATCGTTGAGAGCCTTGCCGACCTCGCTCCGGACGTCGTCGGGCAGTCCCTTCCAGAAGGAATCGCTGGTCACGACAAGATAGTCGAGGAGGCCGTGATTGGACTCCGTGATGTATTCCTGCACCTCGAAGAACTTCTTCGAATAGATGTTGGACCAGGTGTTCTCCTGGCCGTCGATGGCCTTGGTCTGAAGCAGGGTGAAGACTTCAGAGAAAGGCTTCTTCAGCGGCGTCGCCTCCAGCGCCTCGAACTGCGACGCGAGCACGTCCGACTGCATGATCCGGAACTTGAGGCCATTTGCGTCAGCCGGCTCGACGAGCGGCTTGCTGGCCGAAAGCTGCTTCAGCCCGTTGTGCAGAAAACCGAGGCCAAGGATGCCCTTGTCCGTCATGGAGGTCAGCAGCTTCTCGCCCGCCGGCCCCTTCTGGAACCGCTCCGCCGCTTCGAGATCCTTGAACAGGAAGGGCAGATCGAAGACCTGGAGCTTGGACGTGTACTTGCCGAACTTGGACAGCGCCGGCGCCGCCAGATGAACGTCACCCAGCAACATCGCCGGGACCACCGTATCGTCGTTGAAAAGCTGAGAGTTGGGATAGACCTCGACCTTGACCTTGCCGGCCAGACGCTCGTCGACGAGTTCCTTGAACCGATTGGCCATCTGGCCCTTCGGCGTGTTCTCGGCCACGACATGCGAGAACTTGATGACGAGCGGGTCCGCGGCCAGCGCCTGAGATGACGCGAAAGCCATTCCCGTAAGTGCTATCGCTGCGATAAGAAGTCGCATTCTCTTGTCTCCCATTCTCTTTTGTCGGTGCGTCGTCGTTACGACCTAGCCCCCTGCAGCCCGGCTTTGCTTGCCGTTGCGCCTTGTGGCGTCAAAACTGCATGGCTTCTTATAGCATTTCTTATTCCCGTATGCACCTGATCAACCTCCGATAGCAGTCGAGCCTCCGCAACGTCCGGCCAATACGCTTTTCCGCCTGCCGGATTTGTGCGAGGTTGGC
>JANQJG010000014.1 GCA_028281785.1 Rhodospirillales bacterium | reverse complement strand
GTGTCCCGATCGCGAGCTTCGCTACATTGGATCTCGCGTGAATCGGCACACCAACTTGTTGATTCTCGTGTGATTCAGCTTCCGAAGTTGGGCACACATAATGTGCCGAACTTCGAAACGATCACACGAGGGTTCAGACTCATCTAGAGCATGTCACGTTCATATGGATTCATTCCGACCGCTTGACTTTCGAGGAGACGCAGCATGGACCGATTCACCGGCGGTTGCCTGTGCGGCAACGTCCGAATTGTGGCGTCGGGACGCCCATACCGGGTCGGCCTTTGTCACTGTCTCGACTGCCGCAAGCATCATGGGGCCCTGTTCTACGCTTCCGCGGTGTTCCCTCGGGACGCGGTGACAATCGAGGGCGAAACACGCGATTACCTCGGGCGGTTTTTCTGTCCCCGCTGCGGCTCGTCCGTCTTCGCACGCAGCGCAGACGAAATCGAAGTGCACCTCGGATCCCTGGATGCCCCTGATCGACTGATGCCGACCTACGAAAGCTGGATCATCCGTCGCGAGTCCTGGTTGCCGCCGTTTCCGTTCACGAGACGATACGACCGCGATCGTGACGCCTCGGATCGCTTCGAGGATTAGCCCGGACTTCTCACCATGGGTGGGCCCTGCGCCGGTTCAGGCCACCGACAGGGCAGGAGAACGGCGAAGTGCGATGCCGGGCCATCGGTCGAGCCGTCCGACGCACCCTGTCGGTGGCCTCAGCCGGCCCTTTGGGTTGCGTTTCGGCGGGCGCCCGCGGCGTCAGGCGGCTCAACCGTATGACCCCATACGCTTTTCACCGCCTTCCTGGCGTTCGTCTCGCCGAAACCGCAACGCAGGACCTACCCATGGTGAGAAATCCGGGTTAGGTCGCCCGAACGGTGCGTAGGCGCCGTTGCGAGTTGACGGGACACGCTCTAAAACAAGTACTCGTCTTCCGAGACTCCAAGCATATCGCGGAGGAAAACCATGGCACCCGTGCCCGAGGCCCTGTCGCGCGACTTCCCGCCGTCTCCGGATCGCGCCACCAACGCCACGACCGCGCAGGTCATCGCGGCCGCGCTGCAACGGCATGGTGTCGATATGGTGTTCGGTCAGAGCATCCCGACGCAGATCCATCTCGCGGCGCCGGAATTCGGAATCCGTCAGATCGGTTATCGGACGGAAAGCTCGGGTGCCATCATGGCCGACGGCTACGCCCGAATCTCCCACAAGATCGGCGTAGTCACGGCGCAGAACGGCCCCGCCGCCAGCCTTCTCGTGCCCGGCCTGGCCGAGGCGCTGAAATCCTCGATCCCCGTGCTCGCCCTGGTTCAGGACATCAGCCGTGCGAACACCGACAAGAACGCCTTCCAGGAGCTGGACCATATCGAGCTCTTCCGCGCCTGCAGCAAATGGGTGCGGCGGGTCACGCTTGCCGAGCGCGTCGAGGACTATGTGGATATGGCGGTCGCGGCCGCGACCAGCGGGCGCCCCGGCCCGGCTGTCCTCCTCTGTCCCTACGATCTCCTCGACGAACCGGCATCGCCCTCGACGGGGCGCGTCCTCTCTCTCGGTACCTATCCTCTGGATCGCACCCTCGCCGATCCCGCTTCCGTCGAGGCGGCCGCCGATCTCCTGGCGGCGGCGGAGCGGCCGCTGGTCGTGGCCGGTGGCGGCGCGCATACGGCCGGAGCCTATGACGAGCTGACACGGCTGATGGACGAGGCCGCGCTGCCTGTCGCGACCACCCAGATGGGCAAGGGCGCGGTGGACGAAGCCCATCCCCTCTCCCTCGGCAATATCGGCTACTTCATGGGCCTCCGGAGCATGACCAAGTTCCACCGCCCACTGATCGACGCCGCCGATGTCATTCTCCTCGTGGGCAGCCGCACCGACCAGAGCGCGACCGATTCCTGGAAGGTGTTTCCACGTGATGCCCGCTTCATCCATATCGATGTCGACAGCCAGGAGATCGGCCGCAACTACGAGTCCCTGCGCCTTGTCGGCGACGCCAAGCTGACCCTCTCGGCTCTGATCGACGCCCTCGGGCGCCGCGATCTCGGGCGCCGCGCCGCCGCCCGAGACGAGCTGGAGGCGTCCATCCTTCAGGCCCGCCGGGACCATGAGCAGGAGGCGGAGCCGGTCTGCGGGTCGAACGCCCGGCCGATCCGCCCCGAGCGCCTGATGCGGGACGTCGATACCCTTCTCACCCCCGAAACCGTCGTCGTCACCGATGCCAGTTTCGTCGTCGCCTGGGTCTGCAACTACCTGCACGCGCGGGGAGCCGGTGCCCGATTTCTCACGCCGCGCGGGATCGCCGGCCTCGGCTGGGGCCTGCCCCTGGCGCTGGGCGCCAAGCTCGCCCGCCCCGAAAGCCCGGTCCTCTGCTTCGCCGGCGATGGTGGCTTCGGCCATAGCTGGTCGGAGATGGAAACCGCCCGGCGCATGGGCCTGCCGGTCGTTCTGACCGTCCTCAACAACCAGGTGCTCGGCTATCAGAAGCACTACGAGGATGTCGTCTTCGGCGGCCATTCCGACGCCTGCGCGTTCGCGCCCGTCGACCACGCCGCCATCGCCCGCGCCTGCGGCTGCCATGGCCTGCGGATCGAGGACCCGGCCGACTATCTGCCGGCGGTGAAGGAGGCGATGGCGGCGGACCGTCTGACCCTGATCGATGTGATCACGGATCCCGAGGCCACGCCGCCCATCGGCCTGTTCGGCTAGAGCAAATCCCGAGCGGATTGACTCAATCCGCGACGACGTATTTGCTCAATATCAATATGTTAGAGCTTTTCACATGATTGAGATCAATCCTGAAAAGCGCTATCCGCCGTTCTTGCAGCTCAGATGCACGGCCACGCCGCCGGAGAAGCATTCCGGCGTGCACAGGATACGCGGGTTCTTGCCCACATACCGCTCGGCGCCTCGCATCGCCTCCTCGAAGGTCGAGACCGGCACGAACCCCATGCCCCTGGCATAGCCGGGCGCCGTCGGCCCGACCACATAGACCGCCGAGCTCCAGAGCAGCGCCGCGCTGCCGCCGGAGATCATCGACATCGCGTGGAACGGGTGATAGGTGAAGGCGTTCGAGTATTTGAACCGGTACTCGGTATCGAGCGTGATCCGCTCGGCGTCCTCCGAGGTCAGGAACTCCGCTGCCGTGCAGTAACCCTGAAGGGTCTCGTAGGTCTCCTCGTATGAGGGGAACCAGAGGTCGTTGAACCAGCCGTCGCACAACGCCGCGGCGATCACCACCCCGCCCGGGCGGAAGGCCCGCCAGCAACGTGAAAGCTGGCCGCCGATGGCAAGACTCATCAGAATCGGGTTGGTGCCCATGCCCGGGCCGTAGTGGAAGTCCCGGGGCAGGCCGATGACCAGGACGTCGGCCGGCTCCTCCATGTCGAGGGCGATGTTCGTGCGCCGGTCGGCCAGCGGCCAGGTCGCCTTCTCCACCTCGTCCAGGGTGCCGGCTTGAACGTCGAGCACCTGCGCCTTCTGCCCCAGCACGGCGTCGACCTCGAAGAAGCGCTTGCCGATCGCCTTTTCGATGGCGCGGCCGATGGAGCCGAACTGATGGCGCATATGCGAGGTCGTCGTCGATCCCATCCAGTCCGGCCGATGCATGGTGTTGGGCGTGTGGTGGGAGGCGATGGAGCGCCAGCCCGACAGCCCCGTGACCAGCATCTTGTAGCCGCCCGAATAGCCGCCATAGGGGTTGCCCGAGCAATGGCCGATCATGATCGGCAAATCGGCCTCGACCATGTAGCGGCTGGTCTGCACCGCGTTGCCCATCTCGTCGGTGCCGAGATCGACCGCGTCCAGCTCGGCGTCATGGTTCAACAGCCGGCCCGGCCAGAACTGGCCGACGATGTCCTTGCCCAGATACCAGTACCATTCCTCCACCGTGTTCTTGCGGTGAAGGCCCGGCGCGCAGAGCAGCGTGATGTTCTCGAGCTCGGTGCCGGCGGCGAGCAGGTCCTCGATGATCATCGGCAGCGCCACCTTACGGTGGCAGGTCGGGTGCACCCCGCCCTTGACCCGGTCCGGGAAGCCGATCACCACCTTCTTGCCGGGACCGGCCAGTTCCTTCAACGGCGGCGATCCGACGGGGTTGTCCAGGGCCCTGCGCGTCGCCGCGACGGCATCCACCTCCGGCGGATCGGTGTAGGTCTGGCCATATCGCACCACCGTCGCCGTGTCCGGCAGCTCGACCCCCATCTTGGTCTCGCCGTAGTCCAGCAATACCTCTTGCATCTTTCGCTCTCCTCCCTTGGCGCGACGGGTTCAGGCGCCGATCAGGCGCGCGCAGACCTTGTAGACGGCGGCCGTGTCCTCGGCGCCCAGGCCATCCTCGCGGGCAAGCGTGTTTAGCTTCTGGTTCGCCTCGGAAACCATGAAGTCGGCGCCCGCCTTCTTCGACATCTCGACGCCCAGCCGCATGTCCTTGTGCAGGTTGTCGATGGTGAACAGCGGCGAGAAGTCCTCGTTCAGGATCTTCGGCCCGAGCTCCCGGAACAGATTGCTCACCGTGGCCGCGCCGCTGTCGGCGATGGTGTCGAACAGCACCTTGGGATCCATGCCCAGCTTGCCGCAGACGGCGAAGATCTCCGAGGTGATCGAATTGATCGAGCCGAACATCATGTTGTTCAGCAACTTGATGATGTTTCCATGTCCCGACGGCCCCACGGGAAGGACCTTGCCGGCGACGCAGCCCAGCACCTCGCGCACCTTCTCGATATCGGCCTCGTCGCCGCCGGTCGGCAGGGTCCATTTGCCGACCGCCTGCGGCCGTCCGAGCACCGGGCAATCCAGATAGCCGACGCCCTTTTTCTTGGCCAGGCCGGCATTGCGCTGGGTCGAGAAGGCGTCGACCGTGCTCAGATCGACGATGGTCGCGCCAACCTTCGCGGCCGACAGAACGCCGTCGTTCTCCCGGCACACCACTTCCTCGACATCCTCGGGCAGGGGCAGCGAGAGCAGGATGATCCCGGCCCGCTGTGCCACCTCGGCCGGCGATTTGACGACCGTGCAGCCGATCTCCTCGGCCCTTTTCTCTGCCGCGGGGTCGATATCGCGTGCGATCACGCTATGTCCCGCCTCCACCAGCTTGCGCGCCATCTGGCTGCCCATGATGCCGACGCCGATCAGTCCTACTTCCTTGGCCATGATGGATTTTTCCTCCTTTGATGCCCGGATGTTACCGTTACCGTTCGATGATACTCCTGGGCCGTTGGCGAGTCACGCGAACCGCCTCTCGCCATCGCCTACTTGGCGGTCTCAAGAATTCTCGGCGAGGAAGCGATCCACATCCGTGCGCGAGGGAATGCCGGCCCGGCCGCCGAATCGTGTGCATTTGAGGGCCGCCGAGGCGCTGGCGAAGCGGACGGCATCCTCGATGGGGCGGCGCTCCCCCAACGCCACCGCCAAGGCACCGTGAAAGACATCGCCCGCGCCGACCGTGTCCACGGTTTCGACCCGGAAAGCGGGGGAATGACGAACCTCCCCGTCCTCCAGCCAATAGGATCCCTGGTCGCCGACGGTGACGCAGACCCATCCATCCATCCTTTGGCCGGCCGCTTTCAACCCCTCGACAGGGTCCTCGATATCGGTGAACTGGGTCAGGCCGCCGTGGGAGAAGGCGACATGGCTCGCCAGCGGCGCCAGCTCGATCACCGCCTTGTCTGGTGTCAGGTCGCCATCCAGGACAGCAGGCACATCCCTCTCCCGAGCGTGTCGGAACAGCTCCGTTACCCCTCGAGGCCATCTGCAATCGGCGAGCACCGCATCCACCTCGTCCAGAACCGAAAACGGCAACCAGGAGGGGTCGGTGTCCAGCTCGGGGTCGGTGAAGCTGACGATCATGCGTTCACCTTTGGCGTCGACCATCACGGCCGCGAAGGTCGAGCGCCTCCCCTCGAATTGCCGAAGATGGCTGGTGTCCACGCCGTAGTCCTTGAGCTCGCCGACGATTTGATCGCCCGCTGCGTCGGACCCGACCCGCCCCCATATTCGGGTCCTTGCCCCCAATTGAACCGCGGCGACCGAAGCCGTGGCCGCGGGCCCGCCGCCAATGGTCTTGAGATCGCGCGCGAAATGCTTCGCCGGCCGGTCGGGAAGAGTTTCGACCGCGAACACCTGGTCCAGGACTGCGATCCCGAGGCAAACGACCGAAACCATGGATTTTCCTCCCAGAAGCCGGGGCCTTTTTCAATGAAAGACGCTGATCCCCGGCGTCAGACATCCCGCGCCTCCTTATTCTCTAGCCGGAAACCCTTCGCGAAATCAATCGGATCACCGATCACCGCTGGATAGTACGCGGGGGCATTTTTTCTCGGCTTTCGATGCCGAGGGTTTTGACGGCGCCGGTCGAGAGCGGTAGGGTCATTGTCCATTTTCCAACACGCGACCTGTGGAAGGACAGTTCATGCGCGAGGGGCCGCGGACCCGATGAAGGGCGAGGAGAGGCGGGAACAGATCTTCGAGCTCGTAAGACGGCGGGGCTTCGTCGTCATCGAGGCATTGGCGCGCCGGTTCGGGGTCTCGTCACAGACCATCCGGCGCGACATAAACGTCCTTTGCAACTCCCACCTTCTGGTCCGGCATCACGGGGGAGCCGGTCTCGCGCCCGGAATCGTCAACACCGACTACGCGGCGCGCCGGATTTCCCAGATCTCGGAGAAGGAAGCAATCGGCGAGGCCATTGCGGACTACATCCCCGATGGCGCGTCCCTCTTCATGACCATCGGAACGACCATGGAGATCGTCGCCCGCGCCTTGTCCAGAAAGACAGGTCTCAGGGTCATCACCAACAATCTGCCCGCCGCCTCCGTCCTTCATCCCTACGCCGAACTGGAGGTATCGGTGCCGGGAGGGGCCGTTCGGTCGCACAATGGCGGCATCGTCGGCGCGCCCGCGATTCAGTTTGTGGAGCAGTTCCGCGTCGACTTCGCCGTGATGAGCACGGGGGCCATTGAGGATGACGGCACGTTTCTCGATTTTTACGCCGATGAGGTCACGGTCGCGCGGGTCATGATGAATAACGCCAGGCGGGTGCTTCTGGCGGCGGACTCCAGCAAGTTTTCGCGCCGGGCGCCCGTCCGGCAGGGCCATCTGTCCGAAGTCTCGGCCTTGTTCACTGACCGAACGCCGCCTGTTCTCGCGGCGGATGCCGTGGACCCGGGACAGACCGAAATGCATCTCTGCGGCGGGAAACATGACGGTGAGTTTGTCGATCTCTAAGGCCGGTATGTTGTGATCTCGCAACATAGTGTTCGATTTCGAAAATTCACTTGAGATGTCACGCTCAATTTTGTACATTTTGACGGGGAAACTGTCCAAAACTATCCATTCTGATGTCCTGTTTTGACAGAGATCCCCGCCTTCAAGGATGAATCCGTGTCCCGAGTCGAGTCGGGGCCTTTGGCCAGCAGGCCAGGATCTGGGGAGGGGTATCAATGAGACTGTCAGCCGGTAAGCTCTGGTCCTTTCGGCGCCTGGCGGACGAGGATGGCCGGTTCAAGATGACCGCGGTCGACCAGCGCCCACCCATCATGAATTTGATCAAGGAACGAACCGGTGTTGCCGAGGCGAGCTACGAGGACGTGGCGGGTGTCAAACAGCTTTTGACCCGCGTTCTCGCCCCCGAATCCTCGGCCATGCTCCTCGATCCCGTCTGGGCCTATTCCGGCGCGGTGTCCCACGTGCTGCCGCGCCAGGGGCTTCTCCTCACCATCGAGGATCACAATTTCGAGGAGACGCCCGGCGGGCGGAAGTCCTCCGAAATTCCCGACTGGACGGTGGCTAAGATCAAACGGCTGGGCGGTGATGGGGTGAAGGCTCTCGCTTGGTATCGCCCGGACGCCGATCCGGCGGTCTGCGCCCACCAGCAGGCTTTTGTCGAGCGCCTGGGGCGTGCTTGCGCCGCCCAGGACATCTGCTTCCTGCTCGAGCTTCTCGTTTACCCTCTCCCTGGCGAGACACCCGAGGAGTTTGCCCGCAAGAGGAGCGAGTTGGTGGTCGGGTCGCTCAAGGCCTTCACCGATCCCCGCTTCGATGTCGATTTGTTCAAGCTGGAAAGCCCGGTGGCGGCCGCAGATATCGCCGACCCCGGCTCGGCCGGGGCGGCGGCGTGTCAGCGCTGGTTCGACGAGATGGGCGAGGCGACGACCCGTCCCTGGGTGATGCTCAGCGCCGGTGCGGATATGAAGACGTTTCAGCGGGTTCTCGTCTACGCCTACCGGGCGGGCGCGAGCGGGTATCTGGCCGGCCGTGCCATTTGGCTGGAGGCCGCGCGCAGTTACCCCGACATGGACGGCATGGAGCGCGGGTTGATCGCGCAGGGCCTGCCATACATGCGCGAGATCAATCGGCTCACGGACGAGCTGGCGGCGCCCTGGCAAGGCCATCGGGTGTTTTCCGGTGACGTGGGTCTGGCGGGCGCGGGGCGTGATTTCGCGGCGAAATATGACGAGGCGGTGGCCTCATGACAGCCCTTGTCCCGCGCATCGGGCTCGCCGTCATCGCCCGTCCGCAGTTTGACACCGCCTATGCCGACGAAATCCTTCAACGGGTTTGGCCCAGGCTCGATGGACTCGATGCCGAGCTGGTGGGCAGCCGTGATCCCCTCTTCGACGCGGCCGCCGTCGACGCGGCCATCCCGTCCCTTCGCGAGGGACCGCTGGATCTTCTGCTCATTCTTCAGGCCACCTTCGCCGATTCCAGCATGGCCGTGAAGCTGGCCGAGGGCCTCCAGGTGCCCATCGTCC
Organism: Rhodospirillales bacterium; assembly: GCA_028281785.1. GTDB lineage: Bacteria > Pseudomonadota > Alphaproteobacteria > Rhodospirillales > Shumkoniaceae > JANQJG01. The sequence goes on along the minus strand of JANQJG010000014.1, from coordinate 16,569 downwards.
TGTGGTCTTTTCCGGAGCCTCGGACAGGCGGTCGGCTGCGGCTCAATACCATCTGCGGCACTAATCTGGCGGCGCATGCCCTGGGCCGCCTTGACGCTCCCTTCACCTTTCTTCATCGCGAGCCCGACGACCCCGAGGTCCCTGCCCGGATCACCGCCCTGGCCCGGGCGGCGGGCATCAAACGAAGGCTCGCGGAATCGCGTATCGGCGTGGTTGGCGATTTTCCGGACGGGTTCGATAGCTGCCGCTATGCCCCCGATGCCTTGAAGGCGCTTTGCGGGGTCGAAACCGAGAAGATCACCATCGGCGAATTCCTCGACAAAGTCCGGCAAGTTCCCGACGAGGCCATCGGCCCGGTTCGCACGCGTGTCGAGGCGGAGTTGGGCGATCTGTCGCACCTCGATCAGGAGTCTCTCGGCAAGAGCTTCAAGGTTTACAAAGCCTTGCGCGGCTTGGCTGACGATAGCGGCTTCTCCGGCGTCGCGGTGCGCTGCTGGCCGGAATTCTTCACCGAGCTCGGTGGCGCCGCCTGCGGCCCCATGGGCATGCTGGGCGAGGACGGCACGCCCTGTGGCTGCGAGGCGGATGTCTACGGCACCCTCACCACCCTGATCCTGCGCTGGCTGTCCAACCAGCCGGCGTTCAACTCCGATCTGGTGGACGTCGATGTCACCGATGACACGGCCGTCTTCTGGCATTGCGGCCAAGCCCCCATCTCGATGGCCGACAGCGAAGGCCCTCGGCGGCCGACGGTCCATTCGAACCGCAAGATGCCGCTGCTCTATGAGTTCTCGTTCAAGCCCGGGCGGATCACCCTGGCGCGCCTCAGCCAATCGCGTAATCAGACGCGAATGGTGATCGGCGGCGGCGAGGTCTTGCGGCGGCCGACGAGCTATTCCGGAACGTCGGGCGTCGTTCGCTTCGATCGTCCGGCCTCGGACGTGCTCGATGCGATCATGCGCGAGGGGTTGGAGCACCACATCTCCCTCGCCTATGGCGATCACCGTCCCGCTCTCCGGCACCTTGCGGCCATGCTGGATATTCCGGTGCTGGAGCTGACGTAAATCCGAGCCGGCGGGAGCTTCCGAGCGGCGCGGAAGGCAGAATCATGGATCTTCAGGTTGAAACAACAGAGATGACCACGCGGATCAACCCCGCGGCCGTGACACCCCTGTCGGGACTGCGGGCCGCGCCCTCGCGGGAGACGGCCGCCGCATTCCACCTCGCCGGCCATCCTCTGGACGTCACGGTCTATGCGCCGGGGATCCTGCGCCTTCGCCTCGGAAGGTCCGACCGGCCCGACTACGGGCTTCTGGCGGCGCCTCCCGATCCGCGACCCTTGACGACGACAACGGCCGACGGCGTTGTCCGCCTCGACGGCTGCGACATCCAATTGGAGTTCTCCGACAATCCTCTCCATTTCGTGCTCCGCCGCCACGGACAGCCCGTCCTTCGGTCGATCACCGACGGCCACTTCACCCGGCCCCACCGTCTGCCGCCCTTTGCGCGGACGGATCGTGGCTGGATAGTCAGCTTGAACCTGGACAGCGGAGAGCCCGTCTACGGCCTGGGCGAGAAGTTCGGACCCCTCAACCACCGGGGCCAGCTGATCACCAGCTGGGTCCAGGATGCCCTCGGCGTCAACGCCGAGATCTCTTACAAGAACTGCCCCTTCGCCTGGAGCCCGGCGGGCTGGGGCCTGTTCGTGCACACGCCCGGGCGGGTCACGCATGGTGTGGGTTACGGCCAGTGGTCCCACCGGAGCTATGTGGTCGAGGTCGAGGACGACGCGCTCGACCTTTTTCTCCTTTGGGGCGACAAGCCTGCCGAAATCCTCGATAGATACACCTGGTTGACGGGCCGCGCGCCTCGGCCGCCGCGCTGGAGCTATGGCGTCTGGCTCAGCCGCGCCTATTACCGCGACGCGGAGGAAGCCCTCGCCGCCGCCCGCGCCGCGCGCGAGAAAGGGTATCCCTGCGATGTCCTGACCCTGGACGGCCGTGCCTGGCTGGATACCGAGACCCGTTTCTCCTTCGAGTGGGATCCCAAGAGATACCCGAAACCCGCTGAATTCACGAAGGAACTCAAGGATCTCGATCTCCGCCTCTGCGTGTGGGAATACCCCTTGGTCTCGGTCCACAGCCCGCTGTTCGGGGAGCTGGCGGACAAGGGTTGGCTTCTGAAGCAGGAGGACGGCCAGCCCTATGTCTATGACTGGGATCCCGGCCCCTTCGGCGCCGTGTTGACGCCGCTGCCGCCGAGCGGCCTCGTCGATTTCACCAATCCCGAGGCCTATGCCTGGTACGGCGAGGCGCACCAGAAGCTGTTTGACGACGGGATCGACGTCATCAAAACGGATTTCGCCGAGCAGGTTCCGGATGACGCGCGGGCCGCCAACGGCGATGGGGGCAGCCGGCTCCACAACGTCTATCCCCTGCTCTACAACCGCTGCGTCTACGAGGCCAGCAGACAGCGCTTCGGCGACGACGCGCTGGTCTGGGGCCGGGCCGGATGGACCGGCAGCCAGCGTTATCCGATCCAATGGGGTGGCGACCCGCAAGGCGACTGGGAGGGCTTGGCCGCCAGCATCCGGGGCGGCCTCTCCTGGGGAATGAGCGGCGCCCCCTTCTATAGCCACGACATTGGCGGGTTCTACGGCGGTGACCCGGACCCGGAGCTGTTCCTACGCTGGATGCAGGCCGGTGTCCTCATGTCCCATTGCCGCTTCCACGGGATCGGGAACCGCGACCCATGGGCATTCGGTCCCGAGGCGGAGGAGATCGTCCGCCAGTGGCTCGACCTGCGATATCGGCTGATCCCCTATCTCGAAGGCTGCGCGGAAGAGGCCCACCGCACGGGCATGCCGGTCATGCGGGCGATGCCCCTGGCGTTTCCCGAGGATCGGGCGTCCTGGTCCTTCGAGGAGCAGTACATGCTGGGCGACGTGCTTCTCGTGATGCCCGTGCTTCGCCCGGGCGGCCTTTGCCGGGGCTATCTGCCCAAGGGTGAATGGTTCGATTTCTGGAGCGGCGATGCCATTCCCGGCGGTCAGGTCTTCGAGCGCGTCGTGCCGCTGGACCAGCTACCGGTCTTCGCCCGTTCGGGAACGGCCCTGCCCCTGGGGCCGGCCGTCCGCCATACCGGCGAGATCACTTGCGAGAACCATTTGGAGCGGCTGCGGTTCTTCGGCCTTCCTCGGACCCGGCCGCGGCTGCGCGAAACATCGGTAACCATCGAAGCCGAAGGCGGTAAAGAGACCCGAATAATGGGCCTGCCGGACTCGGTTGGCATTGAGACCGTCGGCGATGTCGTCGTCGACGCGGTTCGAGGAGGGGTCGTCTGTCGAAAGCCATAGCGACGAGCCGGGCCGGCATTTCCGGGGGTTGGACGAGGCGCCGTTGAGGCGTCCTCGAAAAGGGGAGGCATAACATGGGAGTCTGGGATCGGGTCATCACGCCGCTGGCGCGGATGAACCAGGGGGCCATCGCCTGTGGCCGATATACGGCCATGGTCCTGATCGGGGTGATGACCGTCGTCATCTTGCTCCAGGTAATTTTCCGCTACGCGCTGAAGGCGCCGCTCGCCTGGTCGGAAGAGTGGGCGATCTTCATGATGGTGTGGATGACCTTCCTGGTCGCTCCCCTCGCCTATCGCGGCGGTTTGAACGTCAGCATGGACACGATCGCGGCGCTCTTCCGCGGACGTTGGGGTACCCTCCTGCAGATCGTGATCAACATTCTCGTCCTCGCCATGGTGGCGGTCTTTCTATACCGAAGCTTCGGGATGGTCGACCGGGGCATGGGCGCGCGGGCGAGCTCGGCCAACGTACCGATGGGGTACATTTACCTCGTCGTGCCGGTCAGCATGGTCTTCATGATCACGGTCGGTATCGAGCGCCTTCTCGTCTTGATCCGAAGTCTGATCGACCCTTCCAGGCCGTCGGAGCCGGACAGCATCGAAACCGGCGAGAGCGCGATTGGATGGACTCCGACCGAGTCGGATCCGGCGGGATCGCGACAGCGCGCAACCGACGCCTCGTCGGACGCCAATTGAGCTGGGGGAGCGGGTCATGTCGTTGCTGTTCTTCTGGCTTTTCCTCATCCTCATGGCGATCGGCATGCCGATCGTCTTCGCCCTCATCCTGGCGCCGGGCATTACGGTCATGCTGGAGGGCAAGTTCGTTTTCACGACGATGCTGTTGCAGCGTCTGTACAACGGCGTCAACAACTTTCCCCTGATGGCCCTGCCGTTTTTCATTCTCGCGGGAGAGCTGATGAACCGGGGCGGGATCACGGCCAGCCTAGTTCGGCTGTCGCAGGCCCTGATCGGCCATTTCCGGGGCGGCCTCGCGCAGGTCAACATCCTCTCCAGCATCCTCTTCGCCGGGCTTTCGGGCTCGGCCGTGGCCGACACCTCGGCCCTCGGGTCGATGCTCATCCCGGCGATGGAGAAGAACGGCTACACCCGGCGTTTCGCCGCCGCGGTCACCGCCGCCTCCTCGGTCATCGGCCCGATCATCCCGCCGAGCGGCATCATGATCCTTTATGCCTTCATAATGGACGTCTCGGTGGGCGGCCTGTTCGCCGCGGGGTTCATTCCGGGGCTGATGGTCGGCGTCGGGCTGATGCTGATGACCAGCTATCTGGCTAGGAAGCGCAATTATCCCGTGGCGAGTCGTCCGGCGACTTTCAGGGAACGGGGATCCGCCATTGGCCAGGGGTTTCTGCCCCTGCTGACGCCAGTCATTCTGCTCGGCGGAATCCTTACGGGCGCCTTCACCCCGACCGAGGCGGCGGCCGTCGCCGTGGGCTACGCGCTGCTTCTCAGCTTGCTCATCCAGCGTACGCTGACTCTTCGGGAGCTGCCGGGCGTCCTCGCCAACGCGGCCGTGTCCTCGGGGGTCATCCTGTTGCTGGTGGGGGCGGCGGTCTCCTTCGCCTCCGTGGTCAGCCTCTCGGGGGCGCCCCGCATCCTGACCCAGATGGTGCTGTCGATCAGCGACAATGTTTACGTGCTGCTGTTCTGCGTCAACATCCTGTTGTTCATTGTCGGCATGTTCCTCGACGCCGGACCGGCGATTCTGATCCTCGGGCCGATCCTGGGACCGACGATGGTCGAACTCGGCGTCGATCCGCTGCACTTCGCCATCATCATGTGCGTCAACGTGACCGTGGGGCTGGCGACGCCGCCGATGGGCCTCGTGCTCTTCGTTTCGGCCAGCATCTCGGGCGAACGGGTCGAGCGCATCGCCCTCGAAATGCTGCCGTTCCTGGCCATCGAGATCGGCGTGATCTTCCTCATTACCTTCGTGCCGGCGCTGTCGCTCACGCTCCCGCGGCTGCTCGGCTTCCTGTGATGGCCCATATGTTACCCAGAGGATCGCATCCATCGATCGATATCTTGCATAACGACCAAGGAGGACTGACACGATGAGAGCACTAAGAAAATGGACCACGTTCGCCGGCGCTCTTGCTGCGGCGGCAATGCTCGCCGGGACGGGCGCTCCCGCCTCGGCGGCCGACGCGACCTTGAAGATCGTGTTCCTCGGCAACACCGAGGACGAGGACTATGACGGCTCGCTGGTTTTCAAGGACTTCGTCGAGGCGCAGAGCAATGGCGCCATCGCCGTCGAGATCTATCCGGGCGGGCAGCTCTGCGGCAACCCGCGTGAGTGCTTGGAGGCCCTGCAGGCCGGAGTCATCGAGATCCACATGACGACGATCGGCGGCTTCGGCAACCTCTTCCCCGAGATCCAGGTTCTCGACCTGCCCTACCTTCTGGTCGACGACCGGGTCGCCGAAAAGGTGTTCGAGGGCCCCTTCAAGGATCAGCTCCGCGTTGGCGTGCTGGAGCGCACGGGCAATATCCGCCTGATGACGGTGACCAACACCGGTGGCTGGCGGAACATCGCCAACACCAAGAAGCAGGTGAAAACGCCGGGCGACATCAAGGGCCTGAAGCTCCGCACCATCAACTCCGAGCTTCAGATCGAGTTGGTCAAACTGCTCGGTGGCAGCCCGACCCCGATCCCCTGGCCGGAGCTCTACACCTCGCTGGCCACCGGTGTGGTCGACGGCTCGAAGAACGGCATCACCGACATCGTCGGCATGAAGTTCCACGAGCATGTCAAGCACATCACCCTCGACGGTCACGCCTACATGGCGGCGCTGTGGTGGATGAACAACGAAGCCTTCATGGGGCTCTCCGAGCGCCATCGGCAGATCGTGCATGACGGCTTCGCGCATCTGCGCAACGTCACCCTGGCCTTCCCCAAGCGGCGCCAAATCGAGGCCTATGAAGAGTTCAAGAAGGCCGGCGGCACCGTCTACGTGCCGAGCCCGGAGGAGAAGGCCCAGTTCGTCGAGGCCGCGGCGCCTCTCAAGGGCTGGTACAAGGACAAGTTCGGCACCGAATGGCTGGACAAGTTCGAGACTGCAATCGCCGCAGCCAAGGCGGATCTGGCCGAGGAATACAAGACGCTGAACTAGCGGCGTCTGACGTCCGGAACCCGGAGGGTCGGCCGCCCCGCGGCCGGCCCTTTTTTCTCGACCCGCGCTATCCCGGCCCCATGACCAGATTGGGCAGCCAGAGCGTCAGCGCCGGCACATAGGTGATCAGGAGCAGCACCGCCACCAGGGGGATGAGAAGCGGCAGCACCGCCAGCGCCAGCCGCTCCATGGGCAGGCCCGAGATCCCGACCATGACGTAAAGCCCGATGCCGAGCGGCGGCGTCGTGATTCCGATGAGCAGCGCCAGCGTCAGGATCAGACCGAAATGCACCCGGTCGATGCCCAGGGAATCGATGATCGGCAAGAGCAGCGGCAAAAGGATGATCTTGGAGGGCGTCGCCTCCATGAAGCAGCCGACGACCAGCAGGAAGACGACCACGAGGAGAAGGAACACGTGCCGGTCGTCGGTCGCGCCGAGTATGGTCTCGCCGATCCTGAGCGGCAGTTGCTCGATGGCCAGCAGCCAGCCCATGACCTGGGCGAAGCCGATCAGCATCAGAATCACCGAGGTGATGATCGCCGTCTGCGTCAGCGCGTCCGTCAGCTTGCGCCAGGTCAGCTTGCGATAGAGCAGCCCGAGCAGCAGCGAGTAGCCGCAGGCGAGAACCCCCGCCTCGGTCGCCGTCGCGAACCCCGTCAGGATCGCGCCCAGGATGATCACGGGGGCGACGAGGGCGGCGAAGCCATCGACCGCGCTGGTGCCCAGCTTGCGCAAGCCCGCCTTGGGCTCCCTGGGAAAGTCGTAGCGGATCGCCAGCAAGCGAATGAAGATCATGAAAGCGATCCCGACCAGGAGCCCCGGAATAATCCCGGCCAGGAACAGCCGCGCGACCGAGGTGTTGGCCAGCCAGGCATAGACGATGAGGCTGATCGAAGGCGGGATGATCGGCCCCACCACCGAGGTCGCGAGCGTCAGCGCGGCCGCGAAATCAGGGGAATAGCCCCGCTCCCGCATGGCCTTGACCTCGACCGTGCCCAGCCCCGCGATGTCGGCGGTCGCGGCCCCCGACACCCCGGCGAAGATCAGCGAGGCGATCACGTTCACCTGGGCCAGTCCGGCGCGGAAATGGCCGACCAGCGCGACCGCGAAGTTGAAGATCTTGTCCGTCAGCCCGGCCGCGTTCATCAGGTTGCCGGCCATGATGAAGAAGGGAATGGCCAGCAGGGCCGGCTTGTCGACTCCGTCCAGGACTTGCTGTGGGATGATGTAGAGGCTGTCGGAAAAGCCGGCGTGGAACAGACCGGCCAGCGAAGCCGTGCCGAGGGCCACCGTGATCGGCGCCCCGAACAGCATCAACCCCAGGAAGATCGTCAACAGAAGCCAGCCCATCTCATCCGGACTCCAGGAACCCCCTCTTCGGGGCCGTCCCGCCGGCCAGAATCCGCAATGTCGCCACCAGGATGTCCAGGAAGATCAGCAGGCAGGAGACGAACAGCGGGACCGACAGCATATAGCGTTGCAAACCCACCATCTCGATCACGCCGACTTGCCCATGGATGATCTGCGGCGCCTGCACCAGGATCACCCCGAGAATCAGCATCGAAACGCAATTCAAAGCGACCGCAAGGACGCGCCGTCCGGCGTCCGGAAACCGGTTGAAGATGAAGTCGATCGTCACGTCCTTGCCGCGTCGAACGAACAGGAAAAACCCCAGGAACACCAGATAGGTGAACAGCACCATGCTCCATGGGAAGACCCATTTGATGGCGCTGTCGAAAAGCGCGCGTGACAGGATGTTGGCCATGTTCGCGGCCAGCATGACGGCGAGGCAGGTGTTCACGAGCACGACGAACACGCGCTCGCAAACACCTAGACACCTCTGGATCGCGTCCAACATCCCGGGACGCGCGGCTCAGGCTTTCAACCCGCCCGGGCGGCCTCGACCGCGTCCAGGAAACCCTCCGGGAGCTTCCCGGCCGCGTCCCGCGCCTTGTAGAAATCCCACATCCTCTGCACGAAGTCGCGGGTCGGCAGATCCTCGGAATAAGTCGTGCCCGCGGCCTTGAGACGCTCGAGCGAGGCGGCAAGCTCGGTCTTGAGCAGCTCGCGCTCGAAGGCCGAGGCATCCTGATGCGCCTTGGTGAGCGCCTCCTGCATCGCGGGGTCGAGCCCGTCGAACGCCTTCTTGTTCATCATGAAGGCGATGCCCTGCGGATACTCGTTGGTCCGCGTGACATGCGGCGCGACCTCGTAGAACCGCATGGATTCGACCAGTTCGGCGGGGCTCGTCACCGCCTCGATGATGCCCCGGTTGAGGCCGTCATAGACCTCGTTCCAGGCCATCACCCGAACCTCGGCGCCAAGATGGCCCCAGCCCTCGACCACCAGCTCCTGGGAAAACTGGCGCACTTTCAGGTTCTTCAGGTCGTCCACCGAGGTGATCGGCTTCTTGCTCACGAGCACGCGGTAGGACCCTCGAGGGAAGTCGGTGATCTTGCCCAACAGCGTGATCCCGGATTTCTCCTCCACCTGCTTGAGCCAGCCCTTTACCAGGTCCGATTCCATGAAACGCACCCAATGGTCGCCGTCCTCGAACACGAAGGGCGCGCTGATATAACGCATCTCCGGTACCCATTTGCCGAGGAAGGTGGCGCTGGACGGAACCAGTTGAATGGTCCCGGCGCTGAGCTGCTCGACCACGGCGTTGATCTTGCCGAGCTGCGAAGACGGAAAAACCCGAACGTCGAGCTTGCCGTCGGAATGCTGTTCTGCCAGCTCGGAGAACTTTGTGTAGGCCTTGCCTTCGAAGCTGTCCGGCGGCATCTGCGAGCTCAGCCGCCACGTATCTGCGGCCTGGGCCAGCCCGGCCGCGCTCGTGAACAGGGCGACGGTTCCCGCCGCGAGCAGTTGACGTCCCGTGATTTTCATTCTCCTCGACCTCCCTCTGTCGTAGCCTGGGTATGGGATAGTAGTCGTATCGCATATTGGCCGCGCGCGCGGCGAATCAAGCAAGGCTTGCGAATGTGGCAGGTCTAGCATATTGCTACTTATCTCCAAACTAGGAATTCATTCTAAAATTCTGAGTTTTTCAGTCAGATTTTTCCAAATCTGCGTCCTGGTCGTCCAAACCGCGGAGTTGAATGCCCTCGCGATCCCGCGCTTTTATGAACACCGATTCGCCGGCTCGCCGCACCCACACAGGAAAATGAAAGCCATGACCGCATCCGATCTGCACGCCCGGTCCATCGTCGTCGACGGGCTCAACGTCTGCAACTGGAGTGGCGAGATCTTCGCCGAGTGGCGCGAGGGCGGCGTGACCGCCGTCAGCTGCACCTGCGCCATCTGGGAGAACTTCCGCGAGACTTCGCTCAACATCGCGCAGTGGCAGCGGTGGTTCCGCGAGTACGCCGACCTGATCACGCCCGTTCGAACCGTCGCCGATATCCACCGCGCCAAATCGGAAGGCCGGACCGGCGTCATCCTCAGCTGGCAGAACACCTCCTCCATCGAGGACCGGATCGAGTTCATCGGCCTTTTCAGGGAACTCGGCGTCGGCGTCATGCAGCTCACCTACAACACGCAGAACTATTCCGGCTGCGGCTATGTCGAGGAGACCGATTCCGGCCTCAGCGGCTTCGGCCGCGAGGTCGTCGCGGAGATGAACCGGATCGGCGTGCTCTGCGACCTCAGCCATGTCGGCGACCGCACGGCCGCCGACGTCATCGCCCATTCCGCCAAGCCCGTCGCCTACTCCCACGTCTTGCCGCGCGCCCTCAAGGATGTTCCGCGCAACAAGCCCGATGACCTCCTCAAGGCGGTGGCCGAGAAAGGGGGCATCATCGGCGTCAGTGTCTTCTCTCCCGGCATGCCCAAGGGCAACGACTCGAACGTCGAAGACTATGTGGACGCCATTGACTATGTCATTGGGGTGGTCGGCGAGGATCATGTCGGCATCGGCACGGACTTCAGCCAGGGTCACGCCCGCCCCGGCCCGTTCATGGAGTTCGCCAACCGCGATAAGGGCTATGCCCGTCTCCTGACCAAATTCGGCCATACCAAGGTTTTGAAGCCCAAGGGCATCTCCCGCATCGCCGAGATGCCGAACGTAACTGCCGCCATGCTCGGCCGGGGCTGGAGCGAGGACCGGATCCGCAAGCTCCTGGGCGAAAACTGGCTCCGCGTGCTCGACCAGGTGTGGTCGGTCTGAGGGCCGGAAAGGAGATCGAAATGGACCGTACCGAGCGGGTCGAGGCGGCCGTCGCGGGGCGCCCCGTCGACCGGGTGCCGGTAAGCGCCTGGGGACATTTCTTCACGCGCGAGACCACGGCCGCGTCCCTGGCCGAAACCATGCTGGCTTTTCGCCAGACCTATGACTGGGACTATCTGAAGATTCACGCCCGCGCCAGCTACCATGTCGAGGGCTGGGGGTTCACCTACGAGCCCTCGCGCGATCCGGCCAAGGGACATGTCTGCACCGCCTCGCCCATCCAAACCGCCGGCGACTGGCGAAAGCTCAAGCCCCTGCCGTTGACAACGCCGGCCTTCGCGGAGCAGTTCCAACTGATCGAGCTCATCCGCAAGGACATGCCGAAGCGGACGCCACTGATCATGACCGTGTTCCTGCCGCTCGACATGGCCGAGAAGCTGGTCGATCGAAATCCTCAATTGTTGAAGCAGCATATCGAGGAGGATCCCGACTCCGTGCGCCACGCGGTCGAGGTGTTCACCGAAACCTTCGTGCCCTTCGTGCGCAAGGTCGCGGCTTCGGGCGTCGACGGGATCTACTTCTCCACCAAATGGGCCAACCACAGGAAGCTCGCCCCTGAGACCTACCGGCGGCTGACCCGGGACGCCGACCTCCAGGTGATCGCGGAAGCCAAGGGCCTCTGGTGCAATTTCCTGCATCTCTGCGAGGACGAAATCCAGCTCCGCGAATTGGCCGACTACCCCGTTCAGGTCTTCCACTGGGATACGCGAACACCGGGAAACCCGAATTTCACGACCGCGCGCGAGAGCCTGAGCGGGGCTTTGGGAGGCGGCGTCGATGCCGCCACGCTGGCCGAGGGAACCGCTGCCGAGGTCGAGGCCGTGGCCCGGGATGCCATTCGTCAGACCGAGGGACGCGGCTTCCTGCTCGGGCCGGGCTGCTCCGTGCGGATTGCCGCGACCCCGGCCGAAAACCTCCACGCCCTGCGCCGGGCGTCGGACGCCGAAGCGACCTGACTCTCCGGCAGCCGACGGACCACACTGACCTGTGAGCTTCGCGAGCTAGCCTCTAAAACACCCGAGTTACCCACCGCGTCATGGCCGGCGTAGCGGCTATTCGGTTAGTAGCATCAAACAATTTATGAGATTTACGACAAGCGTGAAATCACGCAAAAATCGTCATGCGCGGGCTTGTTGTTCCGCGCATCCACGACTCAAAATCAAGACGTGGACGGCCGGGACTGATCCCCGGATCAAGTCCAGGGACGGCCGTGACGACGATCAATGTTGTTGAAACTGCCAGATCACTCGCTCACCCGACGATTTGCCAGTGTCCCTCAGGTCATCGAACCAGGACTCGTAGAAATTCCATACTTCGCCTTCGATTGGATCGATATCGACATCTTGCCTGACGATTTCGGTCCAACCTTGCTCTTTGAAAAAATCCGGCACTTGTAGGCCGAGTTCCCTCGCCAAACTCCTCGGCGTCGTGAACTCAGTGCGCTTATACCAGTAAGGGTCCCTATCCGGCTGTTCCCGGTATGGCTTCGGTTCGAATGCGACGAGGAAATCACTGCCGAACATGTCAGGCCAGGTTATGGCCAATGACACCAAAGTATGAGAAAGCTCCGGCGGTTTTGCGCGGACCAGATGGGTCGCGGCGTCAACCAGGCATTGCGCGCATTGCCGCTGGATCTCCAGGGTCGTGGTCGGCGGCGACACCAAGCGATCCAGCACAGGTATCTTCCACCGAGCGCGGCTCCAATATTCGGGTTCGAGCGGATAGTAGCCGTCGAACTCGTCCGCCCATCGGCGCAGTGCGCGGATATGTCGGCCCGGGTTGCGGACCTTGGCGTTGGGTCGGTGAATGCTGATGCGCCGCATGCAACGTATGATTGGCTCGGGAAAAAACTACTTATAGAAGATATTTCCATCCATCATGCAATCAATATCTTGTCAACAGCCCTGCTGGATGAGGTCTTGTGTGGCGACACGCGACCCGCCCACGGCTTGATGCGGAAGCATGCCGACCTCACTTCTGGGGTTGACGAGACCGGGCCCAAGGCGCTCTGAATGCGCGGCGGACAAGAAACGGAGATCGAAGATGGCGCAACTGGAGATTCGCGACACGTTCCACACCGGCCTGACCGTGGCCGATCTCGACAAGACCCTCGATTTCCTCTGTGGCGGCCTGGGCTATGAGCTCATGTCGCGGGCGCCGCGCGACCCGCGCAACCAGTCGCGCGTCACAGGCGTGCCGGGCGCCGAGGTCGAGGTCGCCTACGTTCGCGGCCATGGCCACGAGCTGGAGATCCTGGAATACAAGGGCCCGGCCGACCGCCAGACCTATGAGCCGCGCCCCTGCGACGCCGGGCACTGGCATCTCTGCCTCGTGGTTAACGACATCGAGGCGGCGCTGGAAATGGCGAAGAAGCATGGGCTCGGCCTCGGCACCCGCGAGGTGATCACCGTCGACCGGGGCCCCAACCAGGGGAACGAGATCTTCTACGCCGACATCCCGGGCGGCTTCACCATCGAGTTCACGACCCGGAAGAACGCCTGAGAGCGTCCACGCGGCCTGTGGCGCCGCCCAAGAAATGTTGTATTTCCAACATTTCTTGGGCCGGTTTGGAAGAAATTGGACGGGAATGCGGTGGCATTTGCAGGGCGCCATGATACACTCTGACGGCTGATTTCGAAACGCGCCGCACCAACCACAAATATAAACGCGACGGCGCGAGGGGGAGCACATGGCCGGAGTGAATCTTCGGGACGTCGTGAAACGCTTTGGCGACAACGAGGTCGTCCACGGCGTCAGCCTGGACATCGAGCATCAGGAATTTGTCGTCCTCGTTGGCCCGTCCGGCTGCGGCAAAAGCACGATTCTTCGCATGATCGCCGGGCTGGAGGACATCACGGCCGGCGACATCATGATCGACGGCGCGGTCATCAACGAGCTTGCGCCCAAGGACCGCGACATCGCCATGGTCTTCCAGGACTATGCGCTCTACCCGCATCTTACGGTTTACCGGAACCTTTCCTTCGGCCTGGAAATGCAGAAGCTCTCGAAGGAAGAGATCGACGGGCGCGTGCAGTCGGCGGCGCGGATCCTCAACATCACCGAGTTCTTGGACCGCAAGCCGCGCCAGCTTTCCGGCGGGCAGCGCCAGCGCGTGGCCATGGGCCGGGCCATCGTGCGCCGGCCCAACGTCTTTCTGTTCGACGAGCCGCTGTCCAACCTCGACGCCAAGCTGCGCGCGCAGATGCGCACGGAGATCAAGAAGCTCCATCAGACCGTGGCCACCACCGTCGTCTACGTCACCCATGATCAGGTCGAGGCGATGACGCTGGCGGACCGCATCGTGGTGATGCGGGACGGCTATATCGAGCAGATCGGTTCCCCCGATGACGTCTACAACAAGCCACGCTCGGTCTTCGTCGCCGGCTTCATTGGCGCGCCGACGATGAACTTCCTTCCCGCCCGGCTGGAGGAGGCCGGGGGGCGCCTTGGCGTCCGCCTGCGCGAGGACTCACACCTGCCTTTCGTTCTCGAGCACGCAACGCGCTTTGCCGAGATGGCGGGCCGCGAGGTCATCGCCGGCATCCGGCCGGAGTTCTTCGCCCTCGACCCGGCGCCGGCCGCCGATGGCGCCACCGCCCGCCTCAACCCGGCGATCAGCGTGATCGAGCCGCTCGGCTCCGACACCCTGCTCTTCTTCGAGATCGAGGAGACGGAGATGGTGGTCCGCATGCCGCCGCTCTTCGGGCTGCACCCCGGCGACCACCTGCCGATCACCGTCGACATGAGCAAGATCCACCTTTTCGATCCGCAAACGGAAGAGCTGCTGTGAATCCGCTCGCCATCGCCAAGGCCGACCTGCACAAGGGTTCGAAGATCCCGGTCGAGCTCATCGCCCACGATCGGGCCATGGTCGCCCGCTTCGCCGAGGACATCCTGGCCGAGTTCCAGGCCGCCAGGCAGGCGGGCCGCGACAAGGTCGTGTTCATCCTGCCGGTCGGGCCGGTCGGCCAGTTCGACATCGTCGCCGAGCGCTGCAATGCCGAGCGAATCAGTCTCCGCGACCTCGTCCCTATCAACATGGACGAGTACCTCATGGAGGATGGGCGCGCGTTCATCCCGATGTACGATCCCCTCAGCTTCCGCCGCCATATGCGGGATCACTTCTACGACCGGCTCGACCCCGATCTCGCGCCGCTGCCCGAGCAGCGTCTTTTCCCAGACCCCGGGGACATCGAGGCGATTCCCCGAGCGATCGAGCGCTTTGGCGGCTGCGACGCCTGTTTCGGGGGCATCGGGATTACCGGCCATGTCGCCTTCAACGACCCGCCGGAGCCGGGCGAGGACATCTCCGTCGAGGCTTTCCGCGCACTTCCGACCCGCGTCGTCGAACTGTCGCGGGAGACAAGGCTGATCAACTCGGTGACCACCTCGCGGGGTAATGTCGACCGGATTCCGCGCTACGCGTCCACGGTCGGCATGAAGGAGATTCTCGGCAGCCGCAAGGTGCGCATCTACATGAACCGCTTCTGGCAGTCGGCGATCCTCCGCAAGATCCTGCACGGCCCGGTCACAGCCCGGGTGCCGGCCTCGTTGCTGCAGGAGCATCCCGACGTCCGCTTCCTGGTCGTCGAAGATGTGGCCGAGCTGCCGGAACCGACGCTGCGATAGGGTGACACGCGCTTAGAAAACAAGGCTTGGGGGCCAAGGACATGCGTTTCGGACTGATCGGCTACGGTCTCTGGGGCAAGCATCACGCCCAGCTCATCTCCAAGGCCGAGGGGCTGGAGCTGGCGGCCATCGCCTGCAGCGACGACGAGACCATGGCCGCGGCCGAAGCCGACTTTCCTGGCATTCCCGTCTACAAGGGCTATGCCGGCCTGCTCGAAAACCCCGATGTCGAGGCCGTCGACGTTGTCGTGCCCAATCATCTGCATACCGAGGTCGGGGTCGCGGTGCTCGACGCCGGCAAGGACATGCTGATCGAGAAGCCGATGGCGCTTACTGTCGAGGGCTGCGACCGCATGATCGAGGCGGCCAGGCGCAACGGCTGCCAGATCTCGGTCGCCCATCAGTTCCGCCTGTCCCATCAATGGGGCATGATCAAGAAGATCATCGCCGCCGGCGATATCGGCGATCCCATGTACGGGCTGGTCAGCCTCTTCCGCTTTCCCTACCGGCCGGGTTCCGGCGGCTGGCGCTTCGAGCCTGACCAGGTGGGCTCCTGGACCCTCGAGGAGCC
The DNA here is from genome assembly GCA_028281785.1 of Rhodospirillales bacterium. Taxonomy (GTDB): domain Bacteria; phylum Pseudomonadota; class Alphaproteobacteria; order Rhodospirillales; family Shumkoniaceae; genus JANQJG01. Next base: position 652 of record JANQJG010000014.1, on the reverse strand, counting down.
GGTGCATTTCTTCGACAACCTGATGTGGTTCTTCGAGCCCTGGGGCGATCCGACCTCCCTGGTTTCCTTCGGCAGCTCCAAGACCGGAAAGCCCGGCATGAACGACAATTTCACCACCGTGGTCCGATGGCCGAACGGCCTCTACGGCGTGGTCACCCAGACCCTCGCCGGCTTCGAGCATCACCACGTGATGGAGGTCGTCGGCCGCGAGGGATCGATCCGCACCTGGTGGTCGGGAACCATGGACCGGACCATGAATCCCACCTTCGAGCTCAAGGTGCAGCGCCGCGGCCGTGTTCAATGCGAGGTCGTGAACGTGCCGGTCTCCGGCGAGGTCTTCGAGCTCGAGGAACAGCTCAAGCGGGTCGCCGCCGCCTTCCGCGATGGGCGGACGATCGTCTCCGGCGAGGAGGCGCGCAAACGCATCCTGGTCTGTATCGAGGCGGAACGCTCCCTTGTCGAAGGCCGGGAACTGTCCCTCCAATTTTGACAGTCTGACTGGAAATGATCGGATTCATATATCCTCGAGGCTCACTCAACCCTCTCCGCCCTCTGGGGGGAGAGGGTGGCGAGCGCGAGCGCAAGCTCGGCGAGCCGGGTGAGCAACTGTCTTTTCGGTCAGACGGTTTTGGGGTGGCAATTTGCGTTATCG
>JANQJG010000188.1 GCA_028281785.1 Rhodospirillales bacterium | reverse complement strand
AAGCCGAAGAGAAGGCCGGGACCTGAAAAGCGAACGCCGGGGGACGGAGTGCTCCGCCCCCCGGCGCCCTCAGGCCGCCGGACCCCGAATGGCGGCCTTGTCACGGCTGACCTTATGCGCAGCCTGTCACAACAGGCCCCCCAGCCCGTCAATGATGCGCAGTACAGCCGGACCCAAAATCACGACGAAAAGAGTCGGAAGAATGAAAAGAATCAGGGGAATCATCAGTGTGGCCGGCAGCTTTGCGGCCTTCTCCTCCGCCTTGAGCATGCGTTCCTCCCTGAACTCCTGAGAGAGCACCCGGAGGGAGTTGGCGAGCGGGGTGCCATACTTCTCGGTCTGCATGAGGGTGTTGACGATGCCGCGTATGGCGGGAATGTTCGCGCGCTCCGCCAGGTTCTCCAGAGCTTTTCGGCGCTCGGGCAGAAAGCCCAGCTCGACGGATGCCACGCCGAACTCGTCAGCGACCTCGGGAGACGATTTTCCCAACTCCCGCGCCACGCGGGCCAACGCCGCGTCGATGCCGAGGCCGGCCTCAGAGCAGACGACCAATAGATCAAGCGCGTCGGGCAAGCCCTTCTGCAGCTCCTTTCGGCGCTTCTGAGTCTGATTGTGCACGTAAATATCAGGTGCGTAGAAGCCCAACAAAACCAAAGCCAGAGAAGTGAAGAGTTTCCCGAGCGGCGAGAGATTAAATGATCCCAGCACATACAGAAAAAGGACTGCTGAAATTCCGAAGACTGCCGGCAAGCAGATCTTGAAAAACAGAAAAGTGACGATCGCTTCCTTGGAGCGCCAACCGGCGGCCATCAACTGCTTGGCGGTTTTCGCGGCGTGTCGGCTGCGCATGAGATTGAGCCGCTGGATCACCTGACTCATGAATCCCACGGCGGCCACCTTTCTATGGGCGCTGGCCTGTGGTCGGGTCAGTCCGGACTGAAGGTCCTCCCGGTAGCGCTTAAGCGTTCGCGCCCGGCCGCTCAACGGATCACGAACAAGCAGGATCCGCCAGACCGAGTAGACGCTCACGAAGGCCGCGAGGAAGGCTATCAGCGTGATGAAGTTGATCGGCCCGAGCCCGTTGTAGAAGCCCATCAACAGCCGTTCATAGAGCAGATATTCGAGCGTGGTCAGGATCATATCTCGAAATTGATCATCTTGCGGATGATGCCGATGCCGAGCCCCATCCAAATGAGGGCCGCGCCGACAAGGTATGGTCCGCGAGGGTCAGTAAAGAGCATGGAGGCATAGGGTGAGTTAATGAGAAAGATGACACTGTATAAGAAAAATGGAAGCAAAATTAAGATAAGCGCACTGATTCGCGCTTCGGCCGAGAAAGCCTTGATCTTCAGCTTCATCTGGCGACGACGGCGCAGAATGTCGGAGAGGTTGGACAGCGTCTCACCCAGATTGCCACCCGTCTCTCGCTGCACCGACAGACTGATGACGAAGAATTTGAAGTCCTGCGTATCCAGTCGGGTAGCCGCCTCCCAAAGCGCGTCGTCAATGGGCTGTCCGAAGCGGATGGCCTCGGAGATGCGATTGAACTCCACGCCGACCGGGTTGGGCATTTCGCTGCCCACGGCCGCGATCGACTCGGTTACCGGAAGCCCCGACTTCAGGCCACGTACGATCAGATCGATGGCCTCAGGGAACTGACCCGTGAACTTGTTGAGCCGTCCGCGAATCATCTTCCCGATCATGAAGTGGGGCAGCCCGATCCCGGCGACCAAACCGAGGGCGATGCAAAGCGGCAAAGGAAAACCGAAGGCCTTCCACGTCGCGAAGATCGTAATGACCGCGAAGACAAGACTGATAATAACGTATGTACCGAGGGTGATGTTGCGGCCCGTTTGCGCGAGACGCGCGCGCATCTGGGACTGCTGTGGCAGGTACTTTTTGACCAAGCGATCAACGGTCGGGATGGCGCTTTTGCCTTCCGAACGCTTGACGCTCGCGGAAGGTGTCTCTTCCTGTGCGCCGACGTCACCGTGCAGGGCGCGTTTTCCGAGGGCCTCGGCGCGGCTTCGTATGTTTTTGTGCCGACTGGCCAAGGCGCCGTTCAGAGCCAGGCCGAGACAAGCCAAGCTTAGAGTAACGCCGGCGAAGAGAATGAGGAGATCCCTATCCATTATCCCTTCTCCGGTTCTGCCGCGATGGCATCCATGAGAGCGCGGTCGAGGCCGTAATACTGGGCCCGCTGAAGGAAGTTGGGGCGCAGACCCGTCGGTTTATACGTGCCAACCAGACGTCCATCGGCATCCTCGCTCTCATACTCATAGGTGAAGAGATCCTGCGTCGTGACCACCTCCCCTTCCATGCCGACGATCTCGGTGACGTAGGTGATGCGCCGCACGCCATCGCGCATGCGTGCGATTTGGACGATCATGTGGATCGCACCGGCGATCTGTGACCGCACGGCTTCGTTGGGCAGCTTGGTCCCCGCCATGGCGACCATGTTCTCCAGGCGGGTCAACGCCTCACGCGGCCGGTTCGCGTGGATCGTACACATCGAGCCGTCATGGCCGGTGTTCATCGCCTGGAGCATATCCAGGGCCTCACCGGCCCGGATCTCGCCGAGGATAATCCGGTCGGGCCGCATACGAAGCGTGTTCTTGACCAGCTCGCGCTGGGTGATCTCCCCTTCCCCTTCGAGGTTGGGGGGGCGTGTCTCGAGGCGGACGACGTGCGGCTGCTGGAGCTGCAACTCGGCCGCGTCCTCGATGGTCACGACACGCTCGCCATGGTCGATCATGCGCGACATGGCGTTGAGAAGCGTGGTCTTACCGGAACCGGTGCCGCCGGAAATAAGGATGTTCAGCCGTGACCGCGCCGCGATCTTCAGCACCTTGGCCATGGCAGGCGAAAGGTTGCGTTGGCGCTCCATCACCTCAAGTGTGATTTTTTTCTTCGAGAACTTCCGGATGGAGATCGATGGGCCGTCGATCGCCAACGGCGGGATGATGATGTTCACGCGCGACCCGTCGGCGAGGCGGGCATCCACCAGCGGCGTGGATTCGTCGACGCGGCGGCCGATCTGGGTCACGATCCTGGTCGCAACGTTCATCACATGGGCGTTGTCGGCGAACCGGATATCCGTCAGTTCGAGCTTGCCGCCGCGTTCCACATAGACCTGTTGGGGGCCGTTCACCATGATGTCCGTGACGGCCTCATCGGCCAGCAAAATCTCGAGCGGTCCCAACCCCAGCATGTCGTTGAGCAGTGTCGTAACCAAGTCACGCTGCTCAAGCTTGTTCAACTGCATCTTCTCTTCGGCCAGAATCTCGGCGACGAGTTCGCCGATTTGGCGCGAGAGCTCCGAGCGGGGCAGCTTGGCCGCGGCGGTCACATCGATCCGTTCCATGAGGAGCGGCTGAATCTTGTTCTTGGCCACGGTGACGCTTTCGCGGCTGGCAGCCACGTTCCGCTTGGCCATCTGTTGCGTAGGAGAGAGACCGGAAGACGCTTCGCCATGCTTCTGGGTAAACTCGCCCAGGAGGGTGTTTGCCGCCCCGCGACGTTCATTGTCGGAAAGCACGAGCTCGTTCTGGCGCGCCACCGCATCGACGATCTTGCCGATCGCGCCGGTCAGGTCGGCACGGCTCATCTCGGCGGTGACGATGGGGTCCAAGGTGTCGGTAACAAGCGGCCGGGCCAGCTCGACGAGCGTTTCGGGCGCTTGTTGAGGGCCGTCGTCGACAGGAGCTTCCTCGATGATGGGCGTGCTCAGCGACCAGTCCTCGCTGCCGCCCGGGAGGGCTCCACCGATATCCGTCGGAACGGTGACGGCCGTAGCCTTGGAACGCCGGCCAAACATGGAACCTACCGCTTGAACAGACGCTTCAGGGGCGACGTCGAGGCAACGGGTTCGACGCCCGATAACTCACGGCTCAGCAGTCTGAGGCCGGACACCACCTTGCTACGTCCGGCGACGGCGGCCATGGGTTTGCCCGCGCCAACGCTGTCGACGGCTGGCTTCAGATCCTGCGGCAGAACGCAGTCGATCTTGAGATCGGCCGTTTTCTGGAATTCCTCCTTGCTGAGCTCGCCTTTCTTGACGGCGCCAGCCCGATTGGCAACGACTTTGAGAGCGCCGACCGGTGCGGCGTTCTTCACGAACTCCGCGAGGCGGACGGTATCGCGCATGCCGGCCAGAGAGAGGTCCGAAACGACAAGAGCCGAGTCTGCGGCACTGAGGAGGGACGGGTACGCCGTCAACAAGCCACGGGGCACTTCCGCGACAATACAGTCGAATTCCTGCCGAAGGTGCTCAACGAGCATTTCGGCCGCGACCGGATCGAAGTCAACGGGCTGATCCAGCGACGTTTCGGATGCGAGGACAAAAAAGTTGTCCGAGACCCGAACCATAGCCCGTTCGATAAACAGGCCGTCGATGCGTCCCGGGTTCGCCAGCGCGTCCCGGAAGCCGCGTCCGGGTTCGAGATCGAGGGACAACGCGATGGTGCCGAAGTAGAGGTCGAAGTCGATGACGGCAACCCGCAGATTTTGGTCCGTGGCCATCAGCCAGGCCAGATTGACGGCGACGGTCGACGACCCGACACCGCCACGTGCGCCGACAACGACGATCTGACGGCCGTTTTTTACTTCCTGTGTGGCGGAGCCCTTTTGGCGGGGAGCCGCGGTCACAGCCGCCTCGATGGCGGGAGCGGAAATCGGCTTGAGCAGATACTCCTCGACACCCTGGTCGATGAGACTGCGATAGAGGGTGATGTCGTTGAGCTCGCCGAGGGCGATGACCCGGGTATTCTCATCGCAAACCGCGGCCAGACGATCGATCGCGGCGAGCGGGTCGTCGGCGCCCGTGAGATCGACAACCAGGAGCTCCGGGGTCGGAACGTCGGCCAGGACCTGTATGGCTTCCGTCACCCCACCGTTCAGCACGCGGGATTCGGACCAGCCGTGTTCGTTGGCCAGCTGGGTCATCACCTCCTGCGTGCCGTCATCGCCGACAAAAGCGGCGAACGCTTCGCGGCCGGAGGCGATCAGGGTCAGATCGAGGGCTGGGGAGGCCATGGGAATGGGTGTCCTTGTCTTGAGCTGAGTATACGGAGGCTTAATCACCCCCACCGGAATCATCTCCGGTTTGTTCAATGGTGACATCGATGACCTTGAGGGGTTTGGTCTCTCCCTCGCGGTAGCGCTGGATCCCCAGAACGGCGAACTCGCCATCCATGGGCCCGCTGTCACGCCCCACTTCGAGATCGCGGGGGTTGGCCACCATCATCCCGAGATTGACCGCGTTGGCGCAGCCCCAGTTCGAGGTCGGGGTGTTGGTCCAATCCAAACGGGGGGTGCCGGTAAAATCGGGGCAGCCGGGCAAGGTGACGAGGTAGCGATTGACGATGACATCGACCGCCTCGCCAACGGGCGGTTGAGCGATCGCCTCCGAGGGAACGATCTGCGCGTCCACATCACGCATTTCCAGATAGGCGGCGACGGTCTGGCCGCGGCGCTCGGCGAGCCGTGGATCACCCCGACCGGCCGCGACGAAGACCGCGTCACCGTCTCCGGGATCGGCCTTCGACAGGAACGAGTCAAGCCGTTCACGTTCGATCGGACCCAGGCGGCCATTCCCGTCGGGAAACCGGACTGTATGACGCACCTGCACGAGTTGGGCTTCTGGCTGGTGGCGCGAGGTGAATAACGGGCGCTCCTCTGCCTGCATGGCGCATCCTCCCACAGCCATCAGACTGCACGCCACAAGCAATCCCGACAAGCCGACGCGTGTTCCTTTGGATATTCCAAGCATCATCTATCCCTCAGTCGATATGGAAGCCGAAGGGTCCGAGCAGGGTCAGCCCGTTTCGGTCGATGGTCCGCGGGCGTCCAGGTTGCTCGGCGCGGCGAAACACGGCGCTGGACCTAAGGCGGTCGACGTCGCTGACGGGCACGAGGCCATCCATCGGCACAGCGAGCTTTCCTCGGGAGGACGGACGGACGATATAGGGGGTGACGATGATCACCAGCTCGCTTTCGTCGCGCTGGAAGCGATCGGAACGGAACAGGCGGCCGAGCACGGGCACGTCGCCGAGCCCCGGGAACTTAGAGATATCGTGCGTGACGTTGTTCTCGATCAGGCCGGCGATGGCGAAACTCTGACCGCTGCCGAGTTCGACCGTCGTTTCGGCCCTACGTGTGGTCAAAGCCGGCACCTGCAGGATCGTATTTTCGTCCTCAAGACCGCGGAGAGGAACGGAAATCGCGCCTTCGTTGGAGAGCTGGCTGACCTCGGGCAAAACGTTGAGATTAATACGTCCCTTGCCCATGATGGTCGGTGTGAAGGAGAGTTGGACGCCGAACTGCTTGAAAACCACGCTGAACCCGTTGCCGCTCGGAACCAATATTGGGAACTCGCCGCCTACCAGGAAGTTGGCTGCCTCTCCTGAAAGTGCGGTCAGGTTTGGTTCCGCCAGAACCGAGATCAGACCCTCGTCCTCCAGGGCGTCAATGATGTTGTTGACGTCAACCCGGTCACCATCGAAGCTGAACGGAATGGTGTTCTGGGTAACGTTCGCGCTGAACGGGTTGAAGGTCGCGAGCCCGAATGTGAAATTGCCAAAAGCCCCGAGGACGTCCCAGTTGAAGCCGAGCTGCTTGTCGACGCCGCGCACGACCTCGGCAATGCGCACCCGGAGATTGATCTGCGCCTGAAAGTCGACACCCAGACGCATAATGACGGCCTCGGGCGATCCAGCGATTTGCGCGGTTACCCTGCGAATATCCTCCGCGATTGTGGGGGTGTCTACGAGGCCGTCGAGGACCACCGCGCCGTCGACGCTGCTGACCGTGACGTCGGCGCCGGGATAGAGCTGGTCGATAACGCCCCTCAGCCGGCTCAGATTGTGATTGACGGATATGTTGAGGTTGGCGAGCACGGCTTCCGCCTCGTCGACCGCGTAGAGCGTGGTCTCGCCGGGTCTGCGGCCCATGAGATAGACGAGTGTGGGCGATTTGACCTGGATGTCGGCGATCTCGGGGTTGGCGATGAAGACCGTGGACGCCGGACGGTCGAGCCGAACGAGCCGACCTTCATTCATCTCAAGCCGTATCGGCAGGCCGGATGTACCTACGATGTCGATGGCGCGCGCGGGGGACATCGCGGCAACGCCGAGGAGCAATGCCAACGCCATCACCGCCAACAGGAACGGGAGCGAGAAGGCGCCGGAATGGCGGAGATGTAGGGTCATCATGACCGTTAGTCCTCCGGGGCACTGAGCTGTTCCGACTCGCCTCCGCGCAGGACATTGATGATTTTCTTCTTCTTGTTCTGAATGAACCTATCCCGCATGTAGTAAACGTCGTAGTCCATCGTGTAGCTGCCCGTGATATCGCTTTCGAGGGGGTCGGCACCCATGGCACGGGCAATTTGCGCAAAACGATCCTGTTCGCGGCTCAGACTATGCAGACTCAAGGAAAGGGCCCCCATTTCAAGCCCGATCGCGATCTTCTCGACCTGCTTCGGCGTCACCTCGAGGGTCGCCGTCTCGCCGATGCTCGCCTCGCCCTCCTCGTTTTCGACGCTCTGATCAATCGCGAGGACACGGATGTCCGTGAGCAGTGTTTCGCTGAAGATTCGTTCCTTGGCCTTCCCCTCGGCGTTCTCGATACGAACGCGAACAGTCAGGATCACATCCACCCAATCCCCCGGGAACACGAAGCCGGCAACACCCGATGAATCATTCACGGGAACCGAAACGGCGCGATTACCAGGTGTCAGCACTGCGGCGAGGAAGCCGCGGTCGCCGGGATGGACAACACGCGCGTCGGTGATCGGCTGGCCTGTCGCAATCGCGCTCCGAACCACTGTTCCGAGAAAATCCTCCATCGCCCGCTCGCCTTTGATGGCGTAATCATCGATCACGCCGTCCTCTGGCCAGGCCTGCCATTTGATGTCCTCTGGCTTAATGAAGGTGCCGGGCCCGAGATCGCGCTTGGCCACGAGTACGAGAGCGGCACTGATCTCTTCAGGCTCGGACGTCGTTGTCATCGCCGCACGTTCCAAGGCGAGCCAATTGCGAGCATAGACCGCCGTGAGGCCGGCGACGGCCAGCGCGATGACGAGGACGACAATATTACGGAGTGTCATGACCGGGCCTCCTTCAGGCCAGGAACGTCTTCACGGCGACGAAGGCCCCGCCAACGCCGATCGCGAGTCCATAAGGCACAGCGTTTTCGAGGAACGTGTCGCGGATGCCCTTTTGTCCGAGCGAGTCGGCGGCGAAAGCTAGAGCCGTGCGAACTTCCTTTTTAAGAATCAACGCCAGCAATCCACCCGCGAGGGCCGTAACAAACAGAAAGCCCAGGATGCCCTGTGGTCCCATCCAGAGTGCCGTTGCCGCAAAGAGTTTGACGTCACCGCCGCCCATCCAGCGGAAGGCAAAGAAGACGGTGGTAACGGCGAAGACGCCCATGGCGACCAGGACCGCGCCGGTCCAATCGACCGGGGCCGGGCTCAGCAGGACGTGCGCGGGGTAAAGGCAAACAATCGCGAGGGAGACGCGATTGGGGATTTTCAGCGAACTCAGATCCGAGATCACCGCCCAGGCGAGCAGCCCGAGAAATCCAAAGACAACAAAAAAATGTAGCGAGACGGGGGCAAACATCGGGGTCTCTCAAGTCTGGGGGGTGGGGGAAGCATCGTTGTCTTGAGGCCTTGCTAGCTCACACCGTGATATGGCGATTTCCCTTTTCCAGGTCCCCCATCCCGGGGCGCCCCGAGGCGCCCCGGGATGGCGTGGCTCTAAATCAGAGCGGGATTGGCGGAATGATCGGTGGTGTCGATCAGGCGGATCAGCCGCCGGACGTGCTGGTACCTGCGTCCTTCGCGTCCTCAAGCTTGGTAGACACGAAACCGAACATGTCGCCCAGCGAACCACCCATCGTGGTCAGCGCACCGACGGCTGCCACGGACACCAGAGCGGCGATCAGGCCGTACTCGATGGCCGTCGCGCCCGACTCGTCCCGAAGGACCATCTTAAAAGTCTTGAACATGGACAATTCCTTTCGATCGCAGGAGTACGCATCCTCGATGCGTTTGGTCTTTTAAAACCGAATAAATGATATCTTGTATTTACACTCTGGCAATATTTTTTTTTGGTTCTAAATCCAGCTACAAATATATATGAATATTTATGTTAGTTGTGTTTTTTTTATAAAAAACGTTGTTTTTGTTTGCGTAAAAATTGGAAGAAATTCGACGAAAATTCAAAAGATAGGGTGCGCTGGGCGCCGCTGGAGAGTCTGTGCCTGCAAACGCTTTGTTAGTCCGTTCCGTTTAGCTTCGGTTCGGCTCCGGGAATGTTTCGGACAGTAGGAACGACGCACGCGCATGATCAGACCTGGAATGTTTCGCCTATCCGTTCTGGCGGGGCTTGCCGTCGTCCTCGCCGTGGCCGCGGCCGCCTGGCCGAGACCCGCAAGGACGGTGGATGCCGTCGTTCAAACCTTTTTGCACGACGAGAGTATCCCGGGCGCGGTGGTCGCCATCGGGCACACCGGTCAAGCGCCCGAGATACGGGCTTATGGCCTCGCCGAGCTTGAGGGCCACAAAAGCGTCAACGCAGGGCATCGCTTCCGCATCGCCAGCCTTTCAAAACCTTTGACCGCCGCGGCTATCCTCAATCTTGTCGATGCCAGGAAGCTGTCCCTGAATGACCGGCTGGTGGATCTCCTGCCCATCGCGGCGGAGAATAAAGATCGAAGGTACGGCCGGATCGAGGTTCGCCATCTGTTGCAGCACACCGCAGGATGGGATCGAGAGACCTCCTTCGAGCCCATGGTCGATCTGACGGATTCGGTGCGTATCCTGGAGATCGACGAGCCCGAGACCTGCCGGCCGATCGCGCTGGCGATGCTCGCCCGCCCCCTCGAGTTCGATCCGGGCGCGCGGTACGCCTATTCGAACCTCGGGTATTGCTGGCTCGAGTGGATCATAGAAGCGGTATCAGGCCGCCCTTACGAGAACTTCGTACGAGAAAAGATCCTGGCGCCCGTCGGGGCGACCGGGATGCGGATCGGGGAGTCGGGCATCGGGGCGGCGCAGCTCGTTCACTATTATGTCGCGGAACCAAACGCTCCGAAAGACCTGGCCAGCCATTCCGCCCCCGTGCATGCGCTTACGGTCCTCGGGGCGGCCGGCGGCTGGACCGCGACGGTGGGCGAATACTACCGGTTCGTCGCGCCACCACTGAAGCCAGAGACCAGCCTCAGGCCGAATGGATTGCCGACACATCCCGACTACTACGGCCTGGGGTGGAGAGTCTGGCCCGGACCCGAAGGCCTGACGTTCACGCATTTCGGCGCTATGCCGGGCGTGTTCAGCCTGGCAATCAAAACACATGACGGCATCGTGATCGTCGCGCTGTTCAATCGACGGCCTGCGGACGACTGGGCGGCGTTCCACCATCTGCGAGTGGCGCTTCCCGAGGTGGTTCGGGCAGCGATGAGCAGCGAACCATCCGGTTAGGCAGGCCCACGTGTTCTGACGCGCTGGATCTCAGATGTCGGGGCTTGGTGCCGTCAATCCCCGTCTAACCCGATGGTTTTTCAAGCAAAAGTTCTGATTTTCCTTTCTTGCAGGAGAAACCATATAAAATTACCATAAAAATATATTGAAATAAATATGTGATGTAGAGAAATATAGTCTTCATTTTCATTTATTGATGATTTGAGAAGTCAAGATATAATAGTTCTCGTATCGAGAAATGATTGGCGGGTCTCGTGTCAGCGTCGCAATCGGCTTCTCAGGATCGATCCCATGGTGAACTTGCCCCAAGGTTTCCTCCCGCGCTGCGTCGAAGCATTTCGCCGGTGTCGCCGGCTTTTTCACGATAGAAGTGGATCCGTCGTCGTTTATGTCGCTCTTGCGATCGTGCCCCTGGTGGGGTTCGTCGGCATCGGCACCGATACGGCCCGCGCCTACATGGTCAAGTCGCGCCTGTCTTCGGCCCTGGATGCCGCTGGATTGGCAGGAGGCCGCGTCTTCTTCTCTCCCACCCGCGACGAGGAAGTGCGCAAATACTTCAACGTGAACTTCCCGTCCGGCTACATGGACGCAACGGTCCTTGGGCCGGAGATCATAGCCAACGAGGAGAACGAGTCGCTGTTGGTTAAGGCGACCGCGACCATACCGACCACCTTCATGACATTATTCGGCTTCGAGGACGTTAAGGTGTACGCCGAAGCCGAGGTCACGCGGCAGCTTCAGATTCTTGACGTGGTCCTCGCCATGGATATGTCCGGGTCGATGGGCTGGTCGGATGGTAGTGGCGGTGTCCGGATCGAAGCCGCGCGAACCGCGGCGACCACGCTTGTCAACATCCTCTTCGGCAGCGACGCGACCAAGGAACATCTGATGATCGGCCTGGTGCCTTGGAACGGAAAGGTCAACATTACGATCAACGAATCGGTATTCGACGACGACCTCACAACCAGCGAGACCGTGCCGAATTTCACTAACCCGGAAACGGGCAACCCGCAGACCGAGGTCTTCTACGCCAACAACTCGCCCATTCCCCTTTTGGAGGCTCCGCACGAGGACTGGAAGGGGTGCGTCTTCTCGCGTTTCATCGACGATTTCGATTCCGGGACCGATGCCGACACGCTCTACGGCATGGTTTCCGTGCCGGGTGCCGACTGGTGGGCTTGGCAACCCATCGGCCCGGAGGGCGAGCCAGTTCCGGGGTCTGCTAGATGCGCGATGAGGATCGGCAGCCAAGAGTGCCGTCCCTGTCTCGAGCACGGAATCCTTCCGCTTCAGAACGCCAAGAAGCCAATCCTCGACGCGATCACCTCGTTCACGGAGCCGGAAGGCACCACGAACATTACCCAGGGACTGGGCTGGGCGTGGCGCGTGCTGATGCCGCCTGAGCCCTTCACCGAGGCGGATCCGGATCCCGAATTCAAGCGTCAGCAGGCCATTGTTCTGCTGACGGACGGCGAAAACTACGGCGGTCCGGGCGACGGCTACAAGGGCGTTTGGGGCTTCGGCAGCGCCGCGCGCGACGAAATGGACGCACGCCTGCTCGAG
>JANQJG010000180.1 GCA_028281785.1 Rhodospirillales bacterium | reverse complement strand
CGGAGGGGTGGACCGCGGCGACCATCCGCGGCGTTGTCCGGCTCGCCCGATGACACGGCATCGCGCTTCGCCGGACGCCTGGCGGCCTGACCCGCCGCGACACCATCAGAATGGGTCCATATGGACGAGACATGCTCTAGAACTGGCGGGTTTTCGACACCAGCCAGATCGATGTGCTGAAGGTCAACAGGCCCTAGAACGCTTTTCCTCCTTCGGGACGAGGAATACGAGCAGGTTGGCGACCAGGATCGTCGCGGCCAGCAACGCGAACACAGGAGTCAGCCCCCAATGGTCGGCGACGATGCCGCCGATTACCGGCGCCAGCGTGGAGAGGGCGGACTGCACCCCGAACAGCAGACTCGTCGCGCTGCCGCCAAGCCCGGCCGGCGTGAGGTCCATAACCCAGCTTTGAATCACCGGCCGAACGCTGAACAGCACGAAACCGAGGATCGAGACCCCGGCCACGAAAACGATGACATTGGCGGTGGCCGCGAGCGTGATGAGGATCACGGTCGTCAGGGTCAGACCGGCAATCATCACGGTGCGCCGGCCCACCCGGTCGGACCAGGTGCCGGCAATGGGCGTGCCGATGAAGCCGCCGATCTGAAGCGCGGTCATCGTCGCGCCGATGAGGATCGGTGACAGGCCGAGTTCATTCGCCAGATAAAGGGGAAGGAACAGATAAAGCCCGTTGACGGTCATCGTCCGGAAGCCCGCCATGGCACACAGCCCCAACAAGGACCTGTTCGAGACCAGGGCCTTGAGCCCAGACCAATAGTCGCGAAGTCCAAGGCCCCGCCGGGTGTCCGTTCCGGTGGGTCTGTCCTTTGGCAGCAGAATGAGGGCGACGGGCAGGGCGGCCAGCAGGACGAGCCCGCCGGACGTCAAGGCCACACCGCGCCAGCTCATCCATACCAACAGCGCCCCCGCGGCGAGCGGCGCGAGAGCATCGGCGGCGCTGGCGCCAAGCGCGTGAATCGAAAGGGCATAGCCCCGGTGGCCCGGGTAGTTCACCGAGAGGTATGAAATCGCCGCCGGGTGCCACAGATTGACGCAAACACCGATCAATACGATCAGGACGCCGAGGATCCCGAAAACAGTGCTGGCGCCGAATCCGACGAAGGCGCTTCCCCCAAGAATCAGGGCGATCACAAGGTAGATCACCCGTCGTCCGGTGACGTCAACGACAAGGCCGCTCCCGACGTTGGCGGCGGCCGAGCTGAAATGAAGCAGGCCGACGAGGACACCGACCTCCGAGTAGGAAAGGCCGAGATCGCCCGCGACGAACGGCATCAGAAGGAAGAGACTCGCCGTCAGCCAGTGGGTCGCGCAATGGCCGAACCCGAGAAGAAAGGGGGTACCCTGGCTTTTCCATTCGACGCCGGTCAGGCGTTGCACGGACAACGCCATGTCTTGGATCCTCCCACCTGGCCACTGATCTTATCGGTCGCCTGCGGCTGGGACCTTAGAGCATGACGACACGGCGTCAACGGAAAGGAAGGATTGGACCCTCCGGGAGAATGCTCTAGAAGGCGCTGGAAACGTCCCGGCCCAGCCGCTGTGCCGGACCCGAATTGTATAAGCGCCTTTCACGGGGGGAGACATGTCAAACGTCCAGACGTCCGCGACTGAAGATCAGCCGAGCGATATTGAGATCGCGCGCGAAGCCCGGCTCAAGCCCATCGACGAGATCGGTGAGAGGTTGGGAATTCCCGACAAGGCTTTGTATCGCTTCGGCGCCCACAAGGCCAAGCTTTCCAACGAATTCATCGAAAGCCTGAACGGCCGGCCGGAAGGCAAGCTGATCCTGGTCACGGCGATCACGCCGACTCCGGCCGGGGAGGGCAAGACCACGACCTCCGTCGGGTTGAGCGACGCCCTTAACAGGATCGGCCGGAACACCGTCGTCTGCCTTAGAGAGCCCAGCCTGGGTCCCTGTTTCGGGGTCAAGGGCGGCGCGGCGGGCGGTGGTCATGCCCAGGTCGTTCCCATGGAGGATATCAACCTCCATTTCACCGGCGATTTCCACGCCGTGGGCGCGGCCAACAATCTGCTCGCCGCACTGATCGACAACCATGTCTATTGGAGCAACGGCCTCAATATCGATCCCCGGCGCATCACTTGGCGTCGGGTCGTGGACATGAACGACCGCGCGCTCAGAAACGTCGTCTGCTCGCTGGGCGGGGTCGCCAACGGATTTCCCCGGGAAGACAGCTTCGACATCACGCCGGCCTCCGAGGTCATGGCCATTCTTTGTCTGGCCGAAAACATCGCCGATCTGCGGCGCCGGCTGGGCAACATCATCGTCGGCCGAACCCGGGAACGCGAGCCGGTCTTCGCCAGGGACCTCAAGGCCGACGGCCCGATGGCCGTCCTCCTCCGTGACGCCATGATGCCCAATCTGGTGCAAACGCTGGAGAACAACCCGGCCATCCTTCATGGCGGCCCCTTCGCCAATATCGCGCATGGCTGCAATTCGGTCATCGCCACGCAGACGGCCCTGCGCCTCGCCGACTACGTGGTGACCGAGGCCGGTTTCGGCGCCGATCTGGGCGCCGAAAAGTTCTTCAACGTCAAATGCCGCAAGGCCGGCTTGAAACCGGACGCCGCCGTCCTGGTGGCGACGGTTCGCGCCCTCAAAATGCATGGCGGCGTGGCTCAGGCCGATCTGTGCCAAGAAGACCCGGAGGCGTTGAAGAAGGGGCTCGACAACCTGTCCCGGCATGTCGAGAACCTTCGTAATTTCGGCGTGCCGCACATCGTCGCCGTGAATCGATTCGCCACCGACGGCGAGGCCGAGATCGACCTCATCCGACAGCATTGCGCCGAGATCGACGTGAACGTGGCCGTGGCCAGCCACTGGGCGGAGGGTGGCTCAGGGGCCGAGGGCCTGGCCGGGGAGGTGGTCCGGCTCATCGACAACCGGTCCTCGGAGTTCCGCCCCCTCTATCCCGACAACATGCCGCTGTGGGACAAGGTGCGGACGATCGCGCAAATGATCTACGGGGCCCGAGGCATCATTGCGGACAAGCGCGTCCGCGATCAGTTCAAGGACTATCAGGCGAACGGCTTCGGACATTTTCCGATTTGCATCGCCAAGACACAATACAGCCTCTCAACCGACCCCAACCTTAAGGGCGCGCCGAGCGGCCATGTTGTTCCGATTCGCGAGACCCGACTCGCGGGAGGCGCCGAGTTTCTCATCGTTCTGTGCGGCGAGATCATGACCATGCCGGGCCTTCCCAGGGTCCCGGCGGCCAACCACATGTTCGTCGATGACCAAGCGCGGATCGAAGGGCTGTTTTGATCAGAACACCCGGCCTGGCGAAAACTAAACGAACGAACGCAACCGGTCGGGATAGTCGGTAAAAACCCCGTCCACGCCCCAGTCGAAGAGCATGCGCGCTCTCGCCGCGCTGTTCACGGTGTAGCATCGCAGCGAATAGCCGGCCTCTTGAACCTCGGCTGCCTTTTCCCGCTTCAGGAAACGGTGATTGCAGTGCAGCGCGCCACAGTCAAGCTCGATCAACCGGGCATGCCAGTCCGACGGAACGCGATTGACCAGCAACGCCCGCGGAGCCGTTTCCGCAACGCCCCGCGCCGCGGCCAGCGCCTCCCGCGAAAAGCTGGACAGAAGCGGTTGGGGCAGATTCGATGGCCAAGCCTCGGCCAAGTATGCGGCCACGGTGTGTCCGGTCTCCGTTTCCCGACCCGGAGTCGGTTTGATCTCGATATTGGCGCCGAGTCCAAGCTCCGCGAGAGCGGCAAGGGCCTCCTTCAAGGTCGGGATCCGTTCCCCGGCGAAAACCTTGGAGAACCATCGACCAACGTCCAACTCGCGAAGCTGTGACAATGACATCTCCGCGAGCGGGCCACGGCCATCGGTGGTCCGGGCAAGATCGTCGTCATGCATCAACACCGGCCAGCCATCGCGGCTCAGCATGACATCGAACTCGACCCAGATTGCGCCCAATTCCGCCGCCTTGCGCAGCGCCGCCAAGGTATTCTCCGGCGCGTGTCCGGAGGCTCCGCGATGGGCGATCACGCACGGAATCGCCGAAGACGCAGACGGTTTTTCCATTTTCATCCGGTGCCCCTGTGCGAGTTGCCCCGTTGAAACCTAAGCCGCCACACCGACATCTGAAACTATTCGCTTGATTTCTTCCCCGCCTTGCGCAGTCTGACTTTCACCTGACTGCGGCGGGTGAGTTGGGAAGAGCCGGGAAAACGGCAGAAATGACAGGCGCGATGGCGTGGCCGCCCCGCGCACCAGGGACAGAAGATGGCAAGAAGATGATTCGACGACGACATTTCTTAGGATGCCTTGCCGTATCCCTCGCGGCGCCGCTATGGGCATGGCAGCCGGCGACCGCCGAGGATTCCGAAGATGCCGCCAGGGTATTCATCGAGACGATGGCCGACAAGGCCGTCGCGGCCTTGACCAAGGTCGACGTTCCGCGCGAGGAACGGGTCCGGCGTTTCCGCTCGCTGCTGCACGAGCATTTCGCGGTCAATACGATTGGCCGCTGGGTGCTGGGGCGCTATTGGAGGGCGGCCTCGGAGCCCCAGCGGGAAGAGTACCTCAAGCTGTTCGAAGAGCTGATCGTCTCCACCTATGTCGACCGTTTCACGCGCTACTCCGGTGAGGACTTCGCGGTCACCAGGACGGTGCGCAACAGTGATCGGGATACGCTCGTGTTCTCGGTTATCTCAAGGCCTCAAGGCGCCGAGCCAATTTCCGTGGGATGGCGCGTTCGCGGCCACGAAGGCCAATTCAAGATCGTTGACGTGGTGGTCGAGGGTGTCAGTATGGGGCAGACCCAACGGTCCGAATTCGCCTCGGTGATCCGTCGGAACGGGGGAACGGTCGAGGGCCTGTTGCGTCAACTGCGGCGACAACTGGGATCGGATGTCTGAGTCCGCCATAGCCGAGCGATCGGAGATCCCGCCCACCGAGGCCCCCTCACTCGAGACGCCTTCGGGCAAGGACACGGCTTACGAGAACTTCCCGGTAGGGTCCTGGCTGCTTCCCGCGGCCATCCGCCCTCACGTGGCGATCTTCTACCGGTTCGCCCGGGCGGCGGACGACATCGCTGACAGTCCTGACCTGCCAGCCGAGGAGAAGGTTGTCCGCCTGGATGCCTTCGAAGACGCGCTGCTGGGCCGCGAGCACGGGAATCCGGCTCTCGCCAAGGCCCACCGCATGCGTGAAAGCCTGACCGCGACCGGCATCACCCCTCAGCACTGTATCGATATCCTCGCCGCCTTCAAGCAGGATGCGACGAAGCTGCGCTATCGCGACTGGGACGACCTGATTGGCTATTGCAGCCTTTCGGCCTCTCCGGTCGGGCGCTATCTGCTCGATCTGCACGGCGGCTCGCAAGACGGCTACGGCCCCTCGGACGCCCTTTGCATGGCGCTGCAGGTCATCAACCACCTGCAGGACTGCAAGGACGACTATCTTGAACTCGACCGCGTCTACCTGCCGCTGGACTGGCTCGAAAAGGATGGTTCGAGCGTTGCCGATCTCAGCGCCCCTGCGGCGACCCCGGGGCTCCGACGCACCCTCAACCGCACCCTCGACGCGACCGATGGCCTTCTGGCCGAAGCACGGCGCCTGCCCAAGGGCCTCATCTCGCGGCGGCTGGCCATGGAGGCGGGCGCCATCCTTGCCATCGCCGATCGCCTCGTCAGCTTGCTTCGCCGCCGAGACCCCTTGGGGCCCCGCGTCGAATTGAGTAAATTGGGGTACTTGTGGTGCTGCGCGCGCGGCGCCGCGTCATCGCCTTTTTGAGGATGATTTGAGCGCGGGGGGAATCGCGGCAAGTTTGTCGCTCTTTGTCTGGGTGGGGCTGATCCTTCTTCGGGGAGGGTTTTGGCGCGCCAATCAGCGGATTTCGTCCCGTGTGGACCATCCATCGAAATGGCCCGAGGTCGTGGCCGTCATCCCCGCGCGAGACGAAGCGGGCGGCGTTGCCCAGACTGTCCGTTCCTTGCTCCAGCAGAGCTATCCGGGCCGCTTTTCCATTGTTTTGGTCGACGACGGGAGTACCGACGGCACCGCCGACATCGCCCGCGCGGCAGCCGAGGGCTCTTCACGGCTGACGGTCGTCCCGGGCCGTGACTTGCCGCCCGGATGGACAGGGAAGCTCTGGGCCGTCCAACGGGGCGTGGAAGAAGCCTCGCGGATCGCGCCGGAGGCCGAATATCTTCTTCTCACCGACGCCGATATCGAACACGCGCCATCAAACCTGCGCGAACTGGTTGCCAAGGCCGACTCGAAACGGCTCAGTCTTGTCTCACTGATGGTCCGATTGCGGTCCGTCAGCCCATGGGAGCGGCTGCTGATCCCGGCTTTCGTGTTCTTCTTCCAGAAACTCTACCCGTTTCCCTGGGTCAACCATCCTCGCCACCGGACGGCCGCGGCCGCCGGAGGCTGCATGCTCGTTCGCCGGTCTTCGTTGGCGCGTGCCGGGGGTATCGAAGCGATCCGCGGCGCGCTGATCGACGACTGCGCCCTGGCCAGGGAAATCAAGAAAGTCGGCCCCATCTGGCTGGGGTTGAGCGCGGACACGCGAAGCCTCCGCCGCTATGACACGCTTTGGGATATCTGGGGCATGGTGGCCCGAACCGCCTTTGAGCAGCTTGGCAATTCCTCCGTCATGCTAGCGGTAACGGTCGTGGCGATGGTGATCACCTACTTGATTCCGCCGGCCGCTATGGTGTACGGGGCAATGGAAGGGGATGCCACAACTGCGGTTGCCGGGCTTGCGGCGTGGCTGGCGATGGTATTTGCCTATCGTCCGACCCTCGTCCTCTACGGGCAACCCGCATGGGCAGCATTCGGTCTGCCGATCGCCGCCTTGATCTATACGGCGATGACCGTGGATTCCGCGCGTCGCCACTGGCGGGGGAGGGGAGGCGCATGGAAAGGACGGTACCATCACCATCGCGATACCAACCCCAGAACGCGCTGACGCGCCGCTGAGACAGGGGCATGCCATAGTGTCATGATCGGTGTTCCTTCCCACATGCCGGTGGCCGAGGCCACGGCCCATGTTCATTCACTCGTTCGGAAGTCCGGCAGCTCGTTCCTTTCGGCCATGCGGATACTGCCGCGCGGCAAGCGCTTGGCGATGTACGCGCTTTACTCCTTTTGCCGCGACGTCGACGACATAGCCGACGATCCCGGCGACCCGCTGGAGAAGAGGAAACGTCTCGAGGAATGGCGGCAGGAAATCGAACGCCTGTACGATGGCGCGCCCACGCACCCGATTTCCGTCGCCCTTTCCGGCCCGGTGTTCGAATTTTCGCTCCAGAAGCTCGACTTTCTTGCCTTGATCGACGGCATGGAGATGGACGCGAACGACAAGGTGCGATTGCGGGACATGGAGGAGCTGGCCCTCTATTGTGACCGCGTGGCCTGCGCGGTCGGACGCCATTCCATCCGGATTTTCGGCGTGCCGCCGACGCAGGGCGATCCCGCCGCCTCGACCCTGGGCCAGGCCCTTCAGATAACCAACATTCTTCGGGATCTTCTTGAAGACGCGAAGCGTGACCGCATTTACCTTCCCGGCGACCGCCTGACCGCGCATGGCATTACCGATATGGCGCAGGCATCGCTCGCGCTGGACCACGCGAATCTACCCCGGGTTTGTGAAGAGATGGCCGCCCTCGCGGACGATTACTTCACCCAGGCAAAAAGCGCCCTTACCAAGTGCGAGCGCCGTGCCGTGCGGCCGGCGGTGATCATGATGGAGACCTATCGCCGCATTCTCCTGAGATTGCGAGAACGGGGCTGGATCAAGCTGGATCAGGCCGTGCATGTTTCCAAGCTCGAGAAGGCGTGGATCGCCCTCCGATACGGATTTGTCTGAATTGGACGCCGTTGTTCATGTTGTCGGAGCCGGGCTCTCCGGCCTCTCCTGCGCCGTTCGGCTCGCGGCGGCGGGCCGGCATGTCATTCTGTATGACGCCGCCAACCAGGCCGGCGGGCGCTGCCGATCCTATCACGACGACCATCTCGATCGCCAAATCGACAACGGCAACCACCTGATCCTTTCGGGAAATACGGAGGCTATCGGCTATCTTCGCCTGATCGGGGCCGAGGATCGGCTGTCGGGGCCCCAGAACGCCGAATTCCCCTTCGTCGATCTTCAATCGGGGCAAAGATGGACGTTCCGGCCGGGTGGTGGCGTGCTTCCCTGGTGGATTTTTTCGCCAGACCGCAGGATTCCCGATAGTGTCCCCTGGGATTATTTGCGCGGCGTCCGCTTGGCTTTCGCCGGAGCACGGGATACCGTCGCCAGCGTCCTCGACAGGGGAGATGCTTTCTTCGACCGGTTCTGGAACCCTTTTTCCGTGGCCGTGCTCAATACGGCATCGGAAGAAGCCTCGGCGCGGCTGCTGTGGCCGGTCATTCGAGAGACAATGGGCCGGGGCGAAGCCTGGATGCGGCCACGGATCGCAAAGACGGGCTTGAGCGACGCCCTGGTAACTCCCGCCATCGCTTTTCTCGCAACCCACAACTGTAGTTTCCGAACGGGTTTTCGCCTTCGGGAGGTGACATTTGGTCACGATCATGCGAGAAGTCTTCTCTTTTCAACGGGCAAGGTTCATCTTGGCAGCGATGACCATCTCGTTCTGGCCGTTCCTCCGCATATTTGCTGCCAAGTCCTGCCGGGCATTCCCGTACCCACAGAAAGCCGCGCCATATTGAACGCACATTTTCGCCTCAAAGACGTTGTTGATTGTCCGTCTTTCTTGGGTGTTCTGGGGGGAACCGCACAATGGATTTTTCGACGCCGGGATATCGCTTCCGTTACGGTCAGCGCCGCGGACGAACTCGTCGCCGCGCCCGCGGAGGATATCGCGGAGAGAATTTGGTCCGACGTTGCCAGCGCATTGGAGCTGGTGGACCGCTCGCGGGACTCCTACCGCATCGTCAAGGAGAAGCGGGCCACCTTTGCTCAAACGCCCGACCAAATCGCTCGGCGGCCCGAAACCACGACGGCATGGCGCAACATCCTCCTCGCGGGAGATTGGACACGAACGGGGTTGCCGGCCACGATCGAGGGCGCCGTCCGCTCCGGGCATTCAGCCGCAAAAGAGCTTTTGAACGCCAATTCCAGACACCGAGATAGTCACTAGCAATTGACACAAAACTATCCCCTTTGGTAGCAGGACTCGATGGCAGGACCGCAAACGAATAGCAACCGGTCCCTCGACTTCGTGGACATGCGAGACGCGGGCAAGGATCGAGGGGTAATGGGGGCCAAGGAAAAAACTTCGAAGGTGGACGCGCCGGAGCCAGACGTCGCCGCAGCGAACGATCGGGCCGCGGAGAAAAAGGCGTCCTGGGTTGATCGAAAGATCGACCAGCTGATCTCCGAATCGTCAGCCGCGCTCCTGTCCCAACAGGCGCGGGA
The DNA here is from genome assembly GCA_028281785.1 of Rhodospirillales bacterium. Classification (GTDB taxonomy): domain Bacteria; phylum Pseudomonadota; class Alphaproteobacteria; order Rhodospirillales; family Shumkoniaceae; genus JANQJG01. The sequence continues at coordinate 19,335 of JANQJG010000180.1, read as the reverse complement.
CGGGCACTGGGCTTACGAGCTCGAGGCCGACGTGACGATCCCCTCGGAGTACATCCTTCTCAATCACTATCTCGACGAGATCGACGACAAGGTCGAAAGCCGGCTCGCGGTCTATCTGCGGCGAACCCAGGGCGAACATGGCGGCTGGCCGCTCTATTACGACGGCGACTTCAACATCAGCGCGTCGATAAAGGCCTACTACGCCTTGAAACTGGCCGGCGACGATCCCGACGCCCCGCATATGAAACGCGCCCGCGAGGCCATTCGCGCCCATGGCGGCGCCGCCAAAAGCAATGTCTTTACCCGGTTCGCCCTCGCCCTGTTCGGCCAGGTTCCCTGGCGCGCGGTGCCGGTGATGTGGGTCGAGCTTCTGCTGTTCCCGCAATGGTTCTTTTTTCACATCGACAAGGTCTCGTACTGGTCGCGGACGGTCATGGTGCCGCTGATGGTCATCGAGGCCTTGAAGCCGCGGGCCAGGAACCCACGCAACGTCGATATTCAGGAGCTGTTCGTCACGCCGCCCGACCGCGTGCGGCGATACAACTCCAACCCCACCGGCCACTGGGTCGGCGACCTGATGCTGTTGATCGACCGCGTGGGGCGCCAGGTTCAACCGTTTTTTCCAGGCCCACTGAGGAATATCGCCATCGGCAGGGCGATGAATTTCGTGAGGAAACGGCTCAACGGAGACGACGGGCTGGGCGGCATTTTTCCGGCCATGACCAATACCTTGATGGCCTTCGATGCCCTTGGTTATCCCAAAGACCATCCGGATTACGTGACCGCGCGCCGGGCGGTGGACAAGCTGCTCGTCTTCCAGGACGACTCGGCGTATTGCCAGCCCTGCCTTTCACCGATCTGGGACACCGGACTGGCGACGCACGCGCTTCTCGAGGCCGGGATGAAGCCCGACAATCCCGCCCTGACAAAGGCGAGCGAATGGCTGGCCGAACGGCAGATCCTCGACGTGCAGGGCGACTGGGCAAAAAATCGACGAAAGCTGCGCCCGGGCGGCTGGGCCTTCCAATACCGCAACGACCACTACCCGGATGTCGACGATACCGCGGTCGTCGCGATGTTCCTGCACCGAGCGGACGAGTTGGGCAATCAGGAGGTCATCGATCGCGCGGTCGAATGGATCGAGGGCATGCAAAGCGGCGATGGAGGCTGGGGGGCCTTCAACGCCGACAACACGCATTATCTGCTCCAGCATATCCCCTTCGCTGACCACGGCGCGTTGTTGGATCCACCGTCCGCTGACGTGAGCGCCCGGTGCATCAGCTTCCTGGCCCAGATCGGTTTCGACAAGGACCATCCCTCGGTCGCCCGCGGTCTCGAATACCTCAGGAGGGAGCAGGAAGGCGACGGGTCCTGGTTCGGACGGTGGGGCAACAACTATGTCTATGGAACCTGGTCCGCCTTGTGCGCCTTCAATGCCGTCGGCGAAGACCCAAGCGAGCCGCATATCCTGAAGGCCGTGGAATGGTTGAAGTCCAAACAGCGCGATGACGGCGGCTGGGGTGAAGACTGCGCCAGCTACTGGCAGCACCGCCGTGACGAGGTCAAGGCGAGCACGCCGTCACAGACCTCCTGGGCGGTCCTCGGCCTCATGGCGGCGGGTGAGGTCGACAGCAAGGCCGTGGAGCGCGGCATCGAATTCCTTCTTCGCGCGCCCCGTGAGAACGGGAAGTGGAAGGAGGATTATTTCAACGCGGTCGGATTCCCCCGCGTTTTCTACCTCCGCTATCACGGCTACAGCGCATATTTTCCCCTTTGGACTCTGGCCCGCTATCGGAATCTGCGGAGAGGCAACGCCAGAAGACCGTTCTACGGATTGTGATTGTCCCGGATTGGCGTCATTACGGGTCTGGCGGCCGAAGCGGCTTTTTTTTCCGGTTCGGTAAAGCCGGAGTCGTTTCGAGTCCGCGTCACGGGAGCCCGAGCCGAGCGGGCCGAGGCCCTTGCCAATGATCTCCTGTCAGAAGGGTGCCGGGCGCTGGCCAGTTTCGGCGTGGCCGGTGGGCTGACAGCGGATCTCGGGACTGGAGACCTGCTTCTTCCCGATACCGTGATCACCACCGAGGGGATACGCTGGCCCGTTAACCCGGAATGGCGCGCATCGCTGGCCGCATCACTGCCCGCCGGGCTCGAATGTAGGGGTGGCGCCGTCGCCGGCTCCAACAAACTGATCTCGACAATCGAGGAAAAGCAGGACTTCCAGACGGCGACGGGGGCCGCCGCCGTCGACATGGAGAGCCAGGCCGTGGCTCGTATCGCCGCCCGCAATGCCGTCCCCTTCATCGTTGTCCGGGCCGTGGCGGATCCCGCGGACGCCGCCTTGCCGCCATGGCTGGCCGACTGCGTCAGCAGCGAGGGCAAACCCCGGATCGGGAGAGCGCTGGCCGCGCTAGGCCGGCATCCGCGGTCTGTTCCGATACTGTTCGGGGCTGCCCGTCAGAACCGCCGGGCACTCGCCACCCTAGGCCGCGTCGCTCCGCTTCTCGGACCCAGTCTCGAGCTTCTCGGATAGATCCTGCCGGAGGGACTCGAAAACGAACTCGGCCGGCCGCTGGCGGTCGAGGGGAATGTCGGGAACCATGGGCTTTTCGGTCTCGACGCCGCGCAGGGCCACCTTCAGCGCCTTCCACGGACTCGAGACCGTATCCATGACGGCCGTGGGCTCGTATCCGCAATGCACCATGCAATCGGCGCATTTCTCGTAGTTCCCGGTACCGTAGCTCTCCCAATCCGTCTCTTCCATCAATTCCTTGAAGCTGCGGGCATACCCCTCGCCGAGAAGGTAGCACGGTCTTTGCCAGCCAAAGATGTTCCGCGTCGGGTTTCCCCAGGGCGTGCAGCGATAGTCCTGGTTGCCGGCGAGGAAGTCCAAATACAGCGAAGATTGGTTGAACCGCCATTTGCGGCCGTTGCGGCGCCGGATCAGGTCGCGGAAGAATTCCTTTGTCCGGTTCCGCGTCATGAAATGCTCCTGGGCGGGAGCCCGTTCATAGGCGTATCCAGGCGCGATCGTCACTCCCTCGACATCGAGCTCGTCGCAGGCGAACGTCAGGAAATCCGCGACATTGCCAGGGTCGGCATAGTCGAACAGGGTGCAATTGATGGTGACCCGGAACCCCCCCGCGCGGGCCGCCTTGATCGCGGAAACGGCGCGGTCGAACACGCCGGTCTGATTGACCGCGCGGTCATGGTGCTGGCGATCGCCATCCAGATGAACCGAGAAGGTCAGATAGGGGCTCGGTTCGAAGCGGTCGAGCCGCTTTTCGAGCAGCAGGGCGTTTGTGCACAGATAGACGAACTTCTTCTTCGCGATCAGCCCCTCGACGATCTGGACGATCTCCTTGTGGAGGAGGGGCTCTCCCCCCGGAATGGATACGATCGGGGCGCCACATTCGTCGGCGGCATCCAGGCAATCCTGGACGCTTAGCCTACGGTTGAGGATGTGGTCAGGGTAGTCGATCTTGCCGCAGCCCGGGCAGGCCAGATTGCAGCGGAACAGCGGCTCCAACATCAGGACGAGCGGATATCGCCGGTTGCCGCGAAGCTTTTGACGCAGGATGTAAGATCCGACCCGGATCTGCTGAATCAGTGGCACAGGCATGGCTCGCCGCCCTCCGTCAGACGGGCTGGCCGGCGCGGTCGGCCAGCTCGGTAAGGCTGCGCGGGAGCTTGAAATGCATGTTTTCATCGACGCCCGCGAGTTCCTCGACACTGATCTTTCCAAAATCACCAAGCCGCCTGATGAGGTCCGAAACCAGTTCCTCGGGAGCGGATGCACCCGCCGTCACGCCGACGGTTTCTACACCCTCCAGCCAGCCGGGGTCGAGACTGCTGGCATCATCGATGAGATAGCTGGGAATGCCCATCTCTTCGCCAATCTCCCTCAACCGGTTTGAATTCGAGCTGTTCTGAGCGCCGACCACCAGAAGCAGATCGGCGCGGTCGGCAAGCTCTCGGACGGCTGTCTGGCGATTCTGAGTGGCGTAACAGATGTCCTTGACGTCGGGTCCGACGATTTCCGGAAACCGGGATTTCAGGGCGGCGATCACGTCGCGCGTCTCGTCGACGCTCAAGGTGGTCTGGGTGACATAAGCGAGCTTCGAGGGATCCCGAATCTCGAGCCTAGCAACGTCTTCGGGAGTACTGACCAGATGCACCCCGCCGGGGATTCGGCCCCGCGTGCCCTCCACCTCCGGATGGCCGTCATGACCGATGAGGATGACCTCCCGATCCTTGGCGGCATGGTTCTGGCCTTCCTTGTGAACCTTCGAAACCAGCGGGCAGGTGGCGTCGATGACCGGAAGACCGCGCCGTTCGGCTTCCTGCTCCACGGCTTCCGAGACGCCATGGGCGCTGAAAACGCTCACCGCGCCATCGGGAATATCGCTCAACTCTTCCACGAACACCGCGCCCTTCTCGCGCAGCGTCTCGACGACGTGCTTGTTGTGAACGATCTCATGGCGCACGTAAACGGGCGGCCCGAACATGTCGAGCGCCTTCTCGACGATTTCGATGGCCCGTTCGACACCGGCGCAGAAACCTCTGGGCTTGGCCAAAAGAACACGAATGGAACGCGCGTCGTGTCGAGTTTCCATAACCTCGGTCACAAAACTTTCCTTCCCCCTGATAGAAAATGGCGGCCGTAACTTTGCAAAATAAGCTTCGACACTCGGATGTTGAAGGGGCAGCACTAGCTTTTATCGAACCGGAAGAATGCCGGGCCGCGTGCTACCCCCCGGACTTCGTCGTGTTGGCAAGTAAGAGCTATTGCTATATTTGATGACTGAAGTTCCACAAGACATGGATAAAAATCAGCGAGCCGGGATGACCTTTCTCGTGACCGGAGCCACGGGATTCATAGGATCCGCCGTCGTTCGAAGTCTCCAACGGAGTGGCGCCTCGATCCGCGTTCTTGCACGGAAGTCGAGCAATCGGCGAAATCTGGACGGGTTGGACATCGAACTCTTCGAGGGCGATCTCATGGATCGAACTTCCCTCGACGCCGCCTTAGTGGGCTGCGAGGGCTTGTTCCACGTCGCGGCGGACTATCGATTATGGGCGCGCCACCCCGAGACGGTTGCCGACACCAACGTGATTGGCACGCGCAACATCATGATGGCGGCCGGGGAGGCCGGGGTCCCCCGCATCGTCTACACCAGCACCGTCGCGACGCTCGGCCTTCATGCTGACGATCAACCGACGGACGAAAATACGTCGGCCCAGGCAGAGGAACTGATCGGCGCTTACAAGCGCTCCAAGTTCCAGGCCGAGGAAGATGTGCGTAAACTGGTGGCCGAGGACGGCTTGGCGGCCGTGATCGTCAATCCGTCCACGCCCGTCGGCCCCCGCGACATCAAGCCGACGCCCACTGGACGCATGATCGTCAAGGCGGCATCGGGAAAGATGCCGGCCTATGTCGATACGGGTTTGAATCTGGTTCATGTCGACGACGTGGCGGACGGCCATTTGGCAGCCTTTGACAAAGGCAGAGTCGGCGAAAGGTACATACTGGGCGGCGAGAATTGGTCGCTACAGAGAATACTCTGCGAGATTGCGAACATCGTCGGGCGGACGCCGCCGCGATTTCGGATTTCCCCGGGGCTGGTGCTGCCCCTAGCCTATCTCGCGCAGGGCTGGACGCGCATCAGCGGTGGAGAAGAGCCTTTCGTCACCGTGGACGGCGTGCGAATGGCCCGCAAGCGGATGTTCTTCGACTGCGGAAAAGCGAGGAGAGATCTGGGCTATCGCCCTCGTCCCGTGATCGACGCCTTGGTCGACGCCGTAAACTGGTTTCGCGCGGAGGGCTATCTCAGCTGAAGACGTCGCGGGCACTTGGCGTACCGCGTGACGCACAGGAAAGTGAGCGCTATAACGGAGCGACTTTTCCAAAGGGTTCCCAAACGTGTCGGACGTTGCCGCTAGGGCTCTTCACGATGTGTTGATCAAATGGATGGGGCTGGTTCATGGATCGGCTCGCCTCGTCCTTGTTCTCGCCGTTGCATTGACGACGATCAGCACCGTCTATGTCGTCGAGAACGTCAAGATCAACACCGATACCGAGGACATGCTGTCGCCGGAGCTCGAGTTCAGGCGCCTGTCAAACGACCTGAAGCTGGCATTCCCACAATATGACGACACCATCACCGTGGTCGTCGACGGCGATACGCCCGAACTCGCCGACGAGGCGGCGCGGCGCCTGACCCAGGAGCTTCGCACCCGTTCGGACGTGTTCGGCGAGGTCTACGACCCGGAAGGTCATCCTTTCTTCCGGCGAAACGGTTTGCTCTATCTGGACATCGATCAGCTCGAAGAGCTCGGCGATCGCTTGGCCGAGGCCCAGCCCTTTCTGGGGACGCTTTGGCGGGATCCGACGCTCCGGGGTTTGTTCGACACGTTGGGCTTGGCCTTGGAACAGAGTGTCGAGGGCGAGGCACCGATCGAGGTTACTCCCGTTCTCACAGCCCTTGCCGAGGTGTTGGAGTCACAGAAGGAAGGGCGGTTTCATCAGCTTTCCTGGCGCGAACTGATGGTCGGCGGCGAATCCGATACCAAAGTTCACCGCCGTATTTTCCTCATTCAGCCGGTCCTCGACCACGCTTCGCTCCAGCCGGCGACAAAAGCCATTCGAACGCTCCGGGGACTGACGAGCGAGCTGGGACTGGAGCCATCCCAGGGCGTGCGAGTCCGCCTTACGGGATCGGCCGCGTTGGCACAGGACGAATTGAAAAGCGTTCAGGAAGGTATCGGCCTCGCGGCCCTTCTGTCACTGACGCTCGTGCTTTGCATTCTGATCTTCGGGCTTCGGTCGCTGCGTCTCGTCTGGGCCGTTCTCATTCCGCTTGTCATGGGCTTGATCTGGACCGCCGGGTTCGCGGTCGCCGCAATCGGAGAGCTGAACCTGATTTCAGTCGCTTTCGCGGTGCTTTTCATCGGCCTCAGCGTCGATTTCGGGATTCATTTCGGGCTTCGATACAAGGAGGAGATCGACCGCGGGCAGACGCATCCCGTCGCCCTGGAAGAAGCCGTCAGGGGCGTCGGAGGAGCCCTCACGCTTTGCGCGGTCGCGGCGGCGATCGGGTTTTTCGCATTCCTGCCCACGGCCTATATCGGCTTGGCCGAGCTGGGGCTCATCGCGGGCTTCAGCATGTTCATCGCCCTTTTTGCCAATCTGACCGTGCTGCCCGCCTATCTCACGATCATGCCGTTGAGGCCGACATCGCGTCGCAATACCGGTCAAGGCATCTTCCGAACCGCCAGACGGCTCATAGAAACCCATCCCAGGCGGGTTCTGTGGGGCGCGTTGGCGCTGCTCATCGCGGCGGCGCTGATTGCGCCGCAAGCCCGTTTCGACTTCGATCCCCTCAACCTCAAGGATCCCGGAACAGAGTCCGTGGCGACCCTGTTCGATCTGATCGAGAGCGGAAACCAAGGACCATATGCCGCCCAGTCCCTGACGGAAAACGTCGAGGAAGCACTGGCGCTAGCGGAAAAACTGGAAGAACTGCCGGAAGTGAACGGGACGCAGACGCTTGCTCGTTTCCTGCCCGAAGACCAGGAGGAGAAGCTCGAAATCATCGAAACCATGGCGCTCTATCTGGCGCCCGCCCTGTCCATCGAAGAACGCGATCCGCCCCCGGAGGCCGCGGAACTCCGCGCCGATTTCGAGCAGTTCATGGCCGCACTCCGATCCTTTGCGGATGCGTCCCCCGATGGCCCCGCGCAGCAAGCGGCGCTCCACCTTCTCGCCGCCATGGAAGCCTTGGCCGCTTCAAACCCAGACGACCCGCCGCTCGAAGAGACGAGCCGGCGCGTGCTGGACGGTCTCACGCCCACTCTGGGCTGGCTTCGTGACGCCCTCACGCCAGAGAATGTCACGCGCGACTCGCTTCCAGCGTCGCTGGTCGATCGTGTCGTCAGTGCCGATGGGCGAGCCCGGCTGTCGGTCTATCCCGAGGAGGACCTACGTGATCGGGAGGCCCTGGGTCGGTTCGTAACCGCCGTCCGCACCGTTCTGCCGGAGGCGACGCGCGGCCCTGTCCTGATCTATGAGGCCGGGCGGGCGGTTATCCAGGCCTTCCTGCAAGCCGGCTTATTCGCGGTCACCATTATCGGTTTTCTGCTTGTTCTGCTGCTCCGCGACCTGCGCCGGATCGCGCTGGTTTTCGCGCCGTTGATCCTCGCCACCCTGATGACGATCGCCGGATCCGTTCTTCTGAACCTCCCGTTCAACTTCGCGAACGTCATCGTTCTGCCGCTGCTCTTCGGCCTCGGCGTCGCGAGCAGCATTCACGTCGTTCTACGGGAACGCGACGAGGCGGGTCACGACGCGGTTTTCGAGACAAGTACGCCACGCGCGGTGGTTCTCAGCGCGTTGACCACGATCGGCTCGTTCGGAAGCATGGCGCTGTCGAGCCATCCCGGAACCTCGAGCATGGGCATCCTCTTGACGATCGCCATTGGCTGCACGCTCGTCTGTACGCTCGTCCTCCTGCCCGCGCTGATAGCCGCGTGGACGACATCCGACGCCGCAGGCCCGCCGTCTCCGGCGCCGGTTTAGATGTTCAGTTCGCGTCCTCGCGCAGATCCTCGGATTTCTCGTTGAGAGTGGCGATGAGGCCCGATACGCCGCTCCTCTTGAGAATGGACCGATACTCGGAACGCCGCACGGCCAACTCGCTGATGCTGTTCTCGAGAAGCACATCAGCGACGCGCCACTGGCCGTCCGATTCCTTCATGACATAGACGATTTCAACCGGATCGCCCTCGGGGCTCACGATGCGCGTCGATACGAGGGCCGTTTCCTGAGGCCCGGGCCGCGTCTCCAGAATCTCGAACCTCTGCCCTTTGTAGCTCTTGAAACGGGCTGCATAGGTGCTCACGCTCAGCAAGCGGAAAGCGCTCAGAAGGTCACGCTTTTCCTCGTCCGTGGCCTTCCGCCAAAATGGCCCGCTGGCAACGCGAATCATGCGCTCATGGTCGAAGGCGCGATCGATTGGATCCTCCAATTTCTCGAAACGTCCCTCAAACCCGAGCGAGTCGGCCTCCCGCATGACCGACAGAAGGGCCTCATGCAAAGCTTCGACAACCATCGTGGCGGGCGCGGCTTCACCGGCGCCGCGGGCGGGGACGCACCAGATCGCGACCAGGAATGCCGCGAGCAAAGGTCTGAGGATGAGAGCGCATCGCATCAATAAATCAACTCCCGGGTGATGTTTCAGCCAGCAATTCGTCGGCTTTCGCGTTGAGAACCGCGGTCAGTCCGGCGATTCCCCCATCTTTGAGCAAGCCGCTGTATTCCGAGCGCCTGACGGCGACTTCGCTGATCCCCCTGCTGACGATCACATCGATGATTCGCCATTGCCCCCCGACCCGCAGAACGCGGTAGTCGAGGCTGACCGGTTTGCCCTTGGGGCGCGTAAGGCGAGTCTCGACAAGGCGGCTGTTCTGAGGCGCCGGGCGTTCACCGACAATTTCAAACGCATGCCCCGAATAGTTGTCAAACAGGGCCGCAACGGTGCTGATGTTCTTGCGCTTGAATGCGTTCACCAGCTCCCGTTTCTGCTGGTCGTCCGCCTCGCGCCAGTAGTTGCCGGTTGCCATGCTAAGCATTATGGGAAGATGAAAGGCTTTTTCGATGGCGGGGGCCAAGCGGTCGTAGCGCTTCTGCATAGAGAGGGATTTGCCCTTCTTCATGACATCCAGCAACGCGTACTGGAAGTCGCCGACAACCTTTGAGGCCGCCTGCTCCGCCGTCGCCGGTTTCCCCTGAGTCCCGATCAGCAGGACCGTCGCCATCAAAATGCTGTTTATCAGCCTCCCGATCGTCATTGCTCGCTCCGCAGTTATCCAAGCTCAATAGAGACAGCAGGGACATTAGGGGCAGCAACCAAATATGACAACCGAAGACCAGATTCGCACGTAAAGCGTTCGTGTATCGAGATTTCGTGATCTACATGGCGGTTGCGGGAATCGGCAACTTCCTTTAAACATTTAGGGGATAGTCTCCTGCCTAGATTTGGTGAATCCGTGGATACTTCGAAAGGTAGGGTCGGTCTGTGCGAACTCCCAGAGAGCGTATCATGACGGTGAGAGTAACCTCACGGGGCCAAGTGCCGACGCCCATATTGAAGGTGACGGCTTGCTGGCTTGTCTCAGCTTTCATGCTGTGTGCGTTCGCGGCGCCGTCTTCGGCTGCCGATGCGGCGCAACCCAATACCGCCGCGCAGGCGGAAACGGACGGCTACGACGACGTCAATGACCCCATTGAGCCCGTAAACCGATTCATTTTCGGATTCAACGAGCTCGTTCAGGCTTGGGTATTGCGTCCGGCGACCGAGGTTTACCGGATATTCATTCCGCCGCCGATTCGCCAAGTCATCGGGAACATGATCGACAACGTCAGGTCACCGGTCATTCTTGCCAACGACCTTTTGCAGGGCGAAACCGATCGCGCATGGGAAACAACTCAACGGTTTGCCATCAACACGACCATTGGCGTTGGCGGTATGTTCGACTGGGCCACCGACTTCGGCATCCCCAAGCATAACGAGGATTTCGGGCAGACCCTGGCGGTCTGGGGCGTGGGCGAAGGCTTCTACCTGGTGCTGCCGGTGTTCGGCCCGTCCAACCCGAGAGACGCCGTGGGCAAGGTGGTCGATCGTTTCTTCGATCCGCTGAGCTTTTACCTCGCCAGCGAAAACCTCGAAGCGGCCCAGTACGCGAGGCTAAGCACGGAAGCCGTAGACGAGTACGGCGGGGTTGTCGATGAACTCGAAGAGCTCAAGCGCACCTCCGTGGACTATTATGCGGCCTTGAGGAGCCTGTATCGCCAGAGGCGGGCCACGGAGATTCGCAATGGCGAAGAGCTCGATCTTCCGCCGATTCCTGATCTTGATCTGACCGAGCAGAGAATCGAGGACGATATGGTGCTCTATGCCCATGTGGATTTCAATTTCAGGTACTCCTGGAACGACTGGTATGGGCAGGAAGCGGCCCAGGTGGCCGAGAGCCCTGTTCCCCGCTGGGAGCTGGATCTTGCCTTCGAAGAACCCGACCCGGAGAAGGGATTGTTCCACGACAGTCTATCCTGGAACTAATCTGCTATCCGATTATTTCCTATTTACCTGCTTAAACCGTGGAAAGATTTCGTGAGGCGAGTCGGAAAGTCGGGGCGCTTGCCACATTTTACTGTCGGGACATTCATCAGCAGTGAATATCCCTTGACAGAACTCGGGTTTTAGTTCATTTATCGTATTGAAGGTTGGTGCTCGATTGGGGCCAACCCCTTTGGTCTGACTGTATTGGTAGACCATGGTCATATTGCTTCAAACGGAGGGTATGGCGATGAATGACAGATGTTTTCTCTCCTCTTTGGCAACCTTTGCGCGCCTCAAATCGTCGCAGTAGGGGCGGTAGAAAGCAGGTTGTGCCTGACAATCCCATCGGCGTGAGACAGACCGGAAGTTTCCGGGCCATCGTTGCGCCGGCGTGTTGAACCCGCGACACACAGGGAGAAAGGATCCCATGGCATCAAAAGCGTTGAGTTTGCCTTCGGTCCCGATGGAGGGGGGTCTTGCGCGCTATTTCCGGGAAATCTGGAAGTTCCCGGTCTTGGAGGCCAACGAGGAGTATATGCTCGCCAAGCGGTGGCGTGAGCACGGCGACCTTGAGGCCGCCCACCAGCTCGTGACCAGCCATCTCAGGCTTGTCGCGAAGATGGCGATGAAATACCGCGGCTACGGGTTGCCGCTGGCCGATCTGCTGTCCGAAGGAAACATCGGGCTGATGCGGGCGGTGAAGAAGTTCGAGCCCGATCGCGGCTTCCGACTGTCCACCTATGCCATTTGGTGGATCAAGGCCGCCATTACCGAATACGTGCTCAGGTCCTGGTCACTCGTGCGCATGGGCACGATGGCGACGCAGAAGAAGCTTTTCTTCAACCTTCGGCGGATCAAAGGGCGCCTCGATATCCTCGATAGCGGAGAGTTGAGCCCCGAGGAGGCTCGGCGGCTGGCCGATGGCCTCGACGTCTCGGAGACGGAAATCGTCGACATGAATCGTCGCATGTCCGCCCGCGACACATCCCTGAACGCGCCGGTTGCGGATGACGACAGCATTGAGTTTCAGGATACGCTGGTCGACGAATCGCCGAGCCCGGAGGCCGTGGCGTCGCGTAATCAGGAGGCCAGGCTGAGGACGAAGATGCTTGCCGAGGCCATGTCCATCCTGCCGGAACGCGAGCGGCATATTCTGACGGAGCGGCGCTTGAAGGAAAGCCCGGTCACGCTGGAGGATCTCGGCAAGGTTTACGGGATCAGCCGCGAACGGGTGCGTCAGCTCGAGGTCAGAGCCTTCGAAAAGGTTCAAAGGGCGATGACACAGGCTTCGGCGGAACAGGCCGGCGCGACCGCCTGACCGTTGCCAAATCAGCCGATGCGGCGCCGGCGGAAGCGGCGCCGTTTTCGTTTTTACAGATAAGCGCCGACAGATTCTGAGCCCTTCGGCAGGGCGTCACACTCTTGACAAGGAATCGAGGACGAATATATCTGCCGCCCGAAGGGGCTTGGGCCAAGTCGCTGGCGGATTTCTATCTCGAATAAAGATCCCGGGGAGGGGTGGACGAGATGATCACGATTGAAAACCTCAGCAAGAGATTTGGCCCCATTCTTGCGGTCGATCACGTTTCCCTTTCCGTTTCTCGCGGTGAAGTCCTTGGGTTTCTGGGGCCGAACGGGGCAGGCAAGACCACCACCATGCGCATGATCACCGGTTTCCTGTCCCCGACATCGGGGACGGCAACCGTAGACGGCCACGACGTGACCCGCGACCCAATCTCCGTTCGCCGCCTTGTCGGTTACCTGCCGGAAGGCGCCCCTCTTTACGGCGACATGACTCCGGCGGCGTTCCTGAACTTCATCGCCGCGATGCGGGGCCTGACGGGCGCGGAGAAGGACGGGCGCATCGCGGAGACGATCGAGACGCTTCAGCTCGCGGACGTTCTCCACCGGCCCATCGACACCCTGTCCAAGGGGTTCAAACGGCGGGTCGGCCTGGCCCAGGCGATCGTTCACGACCCCGATGTGCTGATCCTGGACGAGCCGACCGACGGTCTGGACCCCAACCAGAAACATCAGGTGCGAAACCTGATCCGAACGATGTCGAAGCAAAAGGCCATCATCATATCGACGCATATCCTCGAGGAGGTGGAAGCGGTGTGCACCCGCTCCGTCATCATCGCCGACGGCCGGGTTGTCTTCGACGGCACGCCGGGCGATCTTCAGCGCCGGTCAGAGCGGCATAACGCCGTCGCCATTCGGCTGGAAAATCCGCAGATCGCGAAACTGCGGGATGCGGTTTCGGGGCTTGCCGGGGTCGACCGGGTGGAGGAGCAGGCGGAGATCGATGGAACGGCCACTTTGGTTGTCATTCCCGCGAACGGTCAGGCGATCCTTCATGAGCTCAGCGCCTGCGTGCGAGAGAGCGGCGTGCCCGTCGAGGAGATCCAGACCGAACGCGGACATCTGTCCGAGGTTTTTCGTCGATTGACCATCGGTGAGGAGGGGAGGGTCTGATGCGCGCCGCCGTCACCGTTTTTCGACGCGAATTCGCCGCGTATTTCTCCACCCCCTTGGCCTATGTCTTCATTGTCATCTTTCTTGCGCTCAGCGGCGCGTTCACCTTCTACATGGGGTACTTCTTCGACCGCGGTCAGGCCGATCTGCAGCCTTTCTTCGTGTTCCATCCCTGGCTGTACCTGGTTTTCGTGCCGGCGGTGGCGATGCGGCTGTGGGCGGAGGAACGAAAGGCCGGCACTATCGAGCTTCTGATGACATTGCCCGTGTCCACGACCCAGGCCGTGCTCGGGAAGTTCTTCGCGGCCTGGGCGTTTCTCGGCATCGCCCTCGCGCTGACCTTCCCGATCTGGATTACCGTCAACTATCTGGGCGAACCGGACAACGGCGTCATCCTTGTCAGCTACCTGGCCAGCTTCACGATGGCCGGAGCCTATCTGGCGATCGGCGCGTGCATCTCGGCGCTGACCAAGAACCAGGTGGTCGCTTTCATCCTCGCCGCGCTGGTTGCCTTTTTGTTTCTCACCAGCGGGCTGGAGATCGTCCTCGCCTTCTTCCGGAGCTGGGCCCCGGACGCCATGGTCGACATCATCGCCGGAATGAGCTTCCTGACGCATTTCCAGTCGATCACGACCGGGGTCGTCGACCTCAGGGACGTCATCTTCTTCGGATCGCTGATCCCGCTCTGCCTTTTCATCAACAAGGTCCTGGTCGACACACGGAAAGGGGCCTGAGGAACCGCCATGAAGCGCTTGAATTCGATGGACCGTTCGACGCTTGGCATCATCGGCGCGGTCGTCGCGGTCATCCTTTTCGTCGCCATCAACGTCTTTGCCAATACGAGCCTGACATCGGCCCGGCTGGACTTCACAGAGAGCAAGCTCTTCACGCTCTCCGACGGCACCCGGGAGGTCCTTCAATCGGTCCAGGAGCCGGTAACCCTTCGGCTTTTCGCCTCCCGAACCCTGGCCGAGCAGGCGCCCGCCTTCGGCGACTATATCGCCCGGGTTCGTGAGCTGCTTCAGCAGTATTCGGATATTTCCGGCGGCATGGTGCGGCTTGAGATCTACAACCCCGAGCCCTATTCGGTGGAGGAAGACGAGGCCGTCGCCTATGGCCTCCAGGGCGTGCCGCTGGTGGCCGGCGGCGAACTCCTGTACTTCGGACTCGCCGCGACCAACAGCACCGACGACCAGGAAATCATTCCGTTCTTCGACACGCGCCGCGAACGTTATCTCGAATATGACCTGACTCGGCTGGTCTACAACCTGGCCAACCCGAAAAAGCCGGTCGTCGGCCTCATGAGCTACATCCCCATCGATGCCGATCCCTTGAAGGAATACAAGCCTTGGGTCGTCGTCGAGCAGATGGAGCAGTTCTTCGACGTGAAGCCCATGGGGCTGAGCATGACGCGCATCCCCGATGAGGTCGACGTGCTGATGGTCGTGCACCCCGGCGTTCTCAAGGACGAAACGATCTATGCCATCGACCAGTTCGTCCTCCGTGGCGGCCGCGCGATGATCTTCGTGGATCCCCATTCGGAGGCCGACGCCATGATCGGCGCGGCCATGCGCCAGCCCCCGGGAATGACGGACTCCGATCTCGAGAAGCTGTTCACAGCCTGGGGCATCGACTATACGCCGGACAAGTTCGTCGGTGACCGCGACGCCGCAACCAAGGTCGAGGCGCCGGCACCCGGTCCCGGAGGCCGAAGCGTCGTCGCCGACTACCTCGCCTGGATCGGCTTGGACGCGCAGCACTTCAACAGCGACAATGTCGTTACCGGCGAGTTGCAGCGCATCTTCATGAGCGCGTCCGGCGCGATCTCGGTCGCGGAGGGGGCGGAACTCGAACTCGAACCGCTGATCTCCAGCAGCCCGCAGGCGATGTTGATGGACGCGACCAAAATCCGCGTTCAGCCGGATCCCCTGGGCTTGCTGGACGAATTCGAGCCGCAGGACACCCGCTACGCCATGGCCGCGCTGATCACCGGACGCCTGAAATCGGCGTTCCCGGACGGCCCTCCGGAACCGGAAGAGGGCGGCGATGCGGCATCCGAGGACGACGGCGACAAAGCCGAGGATGCCGCGGAGCACCTGACCGAAAGCCAGGAGCCGGTGACCATGATCGTCGTGGCCGACACGGACTTGTTGTCGGATCGCTCCTGGCTGCAGTTCCAGGATTTCTTCGGCCAGCAGGTCGCCATTCCCACGGCCAACAACGCCGCCTTCGTCATCAATGCCCTCGACAACCTGACCGGCAGCACGGCCCTGGTGAGCCTGCGCAGCCGCGGCCTGAGCGTGCGCCCCTTCCACCGCGTCGAGGCCATTCGCGACGAGGCGGAGCGCACCTATCGCAACACCGAGCAGGAACTGCTCGCGAAGATGCGTGAAACCGAAGAGAAGATCGGCCAAATCCACACTGAGGAGGGGGCCGACGGTCAGGTCATTCTGACGGACGAACAGCGAGCCACCCTGGCCTCGTTCCGTGCCGATCTGATCGACACGCGCCGCCAGCTTCGCGAGGTTCAGCACAACCTTCACAAGGATATCGACTCCCTCGACGGCTGGCTGAAGATCCTCAACATCTGGCTCGTGCCGGCGATCGTAAGCATCATTGCCCTGGTGTTGGCCTGGATACGCCGTTCCCGCTACCGGCCGCGTTCGGCGAGCGTCTGAGCGCCGGCGCCCTCAGCAATTTGGAGGCCGACCCGACATGTCTCCCAGATCCCTCCTTGCCCTGATCGCAGTTACCGCCGTGTGTGTCGTCGCCGCGGTGCTGGGCGTGACCCGGTACTACGGCGCCGTGCAGACGAAGAGCGTCGAGGCGCCGGTTTTCCCCGAATTGGAGGAGAGAGCCAACGAGGTCTCGGAGATCGCGGTTCGCGATGACGACAGTGATTTCACGATCAAGCGTGATGGCGAGGTCTGGGTTGTCGCCGACAAGCAGGACTATCCGGCGCGCGTGGAAAGGGTGCGGGAGGCCGTCTTCCAGCTTTCCCAGCTTCGCCTGTCTGAGCCGAAGACGAAGCTCGCCGAGCTTTATCCCCGTATCGAGGTCGAGGATCTCGACTCGGAGGACGC
This sequence comes from Rhodospirillales bacterium, assembly GCA_028281785.1. Lineage (GTDB taxonomy): Bacteria > Pseudomonadota > Alphaproteobacteria > Rhodospirillales > Shumkoniaceae > JANQJG01. The sequence continues at coordinate 2,663 of JANQJG010000180.1, read as the reverse complement.
CAAATCCAAGTGGGTCCAGATCAAGAACACCGAAGGCGAGGTGCTGGCCGAATTAATCGTCGGCAAGCAGCGATTCAATGTGGCGCGCCCCGGCGGATCCGGTGTGTATATCCGCCGACCGGGCGAGGAGCAGGCTTGGCTCGCCAAGGGTGCGCTGGATATCGCCACCGACGACGTGGATTGGCTGGCGAAGGATATCATCGACCTTCCGGCCGAGCGCGTGCAGCGCGTAACGACGACCGATGCCGACGGGGCCGTGCTGGTGATAAGCCGGGAAAACCCCGATCAGGAGGACTTCGAGGTCTCCGGCGTTCCCGAGGGAGAAGAGCTCAAGGAGGAGGTGGATACCACGCTCAAGGACATGGCGGCGGCCTTGGCCGAGCTGCGCCTGAACGACGTGGCGCCGGCCGCCGATTTCAATTTCGAGGGCGAGGGGAGCCTTCGCGCCGAGGTCGTGAGCTTCGGCGGCTGGGTGGTCGATGTCGCCATGATCGAAAAGGACGAGGATACCTGGGCGCGGTTCGAACTCACCAAAGCCTCCCCCGGGACCGCCACGGCCACGGATGCCGGGGCTCCCGAGGATGCCCTGAGCCAAGCGGCCGAACGGGTGGAGGGCTGGGCCTACAAAGTCCCGGACTTCAAGATCAAGCATCTCAAGACGCGCATGGCCGACCTGCTCAAAGGCGAGGAGGGCGAGGACAAGTCCTCCTAGTGTCCCGATCGTGAGATTCGATACATCGAATCTCACGTGAATCGGCACGCTAACTTGTTGATTCTCGTGTGATTCAGCTTCCGAAGTTGGGCACACATATTGTACCGAACTTCGGAACCATCACACTAGGGCCGCGGGCCTCAGATGATCGTCCTCTTCACGGATTTCGGCTGGAATGGCCCTTATCTCGGCCAAGTGAAGGCGGTCTTGCGCCGGATGGCGCCCGACGCCGATATCATCGATCTACTGGCCGACGCGCCTGCGCATAACCCGAAGGCATCGGCTTATCTGCTTCCGGCGTTCCTGGACGTCTTCCCCAGGGGCGCCGTCTTTCTTTGCGTTGTCGATCCGGGCGTTGGCGGCGAGCGAACCGCAGGTATTCTCGAGGCCGAGGGGCGGTGGTTCGTGGGGCCGGACAACGGCCTGTTCGAACTCGTGGTACGCCGCGCCAGGGGCGAGGTGACATGGCGTGAGATCCTGTGGCGACCGGCAACGCTATCGGCGACCTTCCATGGGCGAGACCTTTTCGCGCCCGTGGCTGCCAACCTGGCGCAAGGACGGTTGCCACGCTGCGCGACCCGACCGATCGATCAGATACGCCGCCGCGACTGGCCAGAGGATCTGGCGGAGATCGTCTACATCGACGGCTTTGGGAATGCCATGACGGGAATTCGAGCCTCTACCTTGCCGCCGGAGACCCTCCTGCACGTCAACCAAGTCGATCTATCCTTCGCCGATACCTTCTCGAAGGTGCCTTTGGGGCAAGCCTTTTGGTATGAGAACTCCAGCGGCCTGGTCGAAATCGCCATAAATCGGGGCCGGGCAGACCAGACTCTGGGCCTCGAGATCGGCTCAACGGTTCGCATCGCATCTCCGTGAGCGCTTCCCCTACTGTGACGCTCTTCACAGACGTGGGTGCCATATCCACACTATGAAAACCTCGCGAGGATGTGTTAGGAGCGTGCTAAGCTCTAGGGGGGGTTGTTTCCAAACACTTAGCTCTCGCGAGCCAGTGGAGCGAAGGTATGGCGTTCGCGATCAAATTCTGGGGGGTTCGGGGCAGTATAGCGGTGCCCTCGTCAAAACATATCCGATACGGGGGCAACACCAGCTGCGTTCAAGTTTTCGTCGGGGACAGGCAGTTCATCCTGGACGCCGGCACGGGCATCCGGAACCTCGGGCGTGAAGTCCTGAAAACCGGCACCCGCCGAGTCGATCTGCTGCTCTCGCACACGCACTGGGACCATATCACCGGTTTTCCGTTTTTCGTCCCCGCCTACAAGCGCGACTGGACTGTTCGGATCCTTGCAGGCCATCTGTATCCGCACAGCAGCATCAAGGACGTGCTATCGACACAGATGGACCATCCGATGTTCCCCGTCCCCCTCGAAGCAATGCGAAGCGACCTCGTCATCGAGGATTTCCAATCCGGCGATTCCTTTCAGCTCTATGACGACGTGAAGGTCCGCACCGGCCCCTTGAACCACCCCAACCGGGCCGTCGGATACCGCATCGAGCACGCGGGCAAATCGGTTTGCTACGTCACCGACACGGAACATGTTCCAGGCCAGTTGGATCAGAATATCCTCGCTCTGGTCGAGGGCGCCGACGTGGTGATGTACGACTCCACCTACACCGAAGAGGAATTCCCGTCCAAGATCGGCTGGGGGCATTCGACCTGGAACGAAGGCGTGAAGCTGTGCCGGGAAGCGGGTGTGAAGAAGTTTATCCTGTTTCACCACGAGCCCGACCACGACGACGCCTTCATGGACAAACTCGAGGCCGAGGCCAAGGCCGCCTGGGACGTTTGCACGGCCGCCCGCGAAGGGATGGTCGTCGAAATCTGAGAAAACTAGAGCTCCGGGCGATTATTCTGCAACGCATCCGGTTTTTTTGAGGTAGTTCCAGCATTCTTGTGGCTCGAAGAGGTCGCAGATGTCGCCGACGGCGC
>JANQJG010000154.1 GCA_028281785.1 Rhodospirillales bacterium | reverse complement strand
TGAATCCGCTCTATATCAAAGGGTTAGAGCAGATTCACCGGGGTGGATGGATCGCTCTCGCGATTCCATCAAACCCGGATCTGCTCTAGCCGAACGGGGGTAGGGGGCCGCGCCTCGTCCTTCACGCCGCCTACAGCGGCTGCTCAGGATGAGGCCAACCATGTCAACCCCTCACCTCATCCTGAGCAACGTCGAAGGATGAGCTTCGTCGAGGCACACCCAGGGATCTCCAGACCACGAATCGCGCGTGAGTGCGCCCGATAAACTGACGGAGCCGGTTACGCCATCGACGGCTAATCGCGGGGGGTGGCGTGATCGACGTTTCTTCTTGGGCAGGAAGCGCTAATCAGCGCCTGTGGAGGCTGTTATGCGCCAGTCACCAAAGTGAAGCCTTTCTCCTTTGATGAGCCCCGTGTTGGACCAGCCAATCGAAAAATCAGCGTCTCAATTTCGTCTAGCGGAACTGCAAGATCGCGAGCGATGTCGGCCTTTGTTAGACGCTTGCTCCACAGTGCGGCAAGCACCTTTGCCAGCACTGTGGACGTCTCGCGCTCCACGCCGACCGGCTCGCCGCTGCGGTAGCCCCGCTTGCCTAGTTCGATGCAGATGGACCGGTAATTCCAATCGCTTAGGAGTTTGAGGCTGTGAAGACGGTAAGCGAGCGCTATGGCCGCAACCTTCCAACGGCTCTTCGCTTCGATGATCTGAGACACGCTAACCACATGCGTTACCTCATTCATCACATCGGCTTCAGGCATGAGGAAGGCTGATGCAAAACGGTCTGCCTGCATTTCTGCGCCCTTCTCGATTCTTGCCCCGGCGTGGTGATGTAGGACCAAATGACTAAGTTCGTGGGCGCTATCGAATATGGAGCGTTCGGCAGTCTTTTCCTGATTTAAGAAGATGTAGGGACGGTCGTTGCGCCAGAAGGAGTAGGCGTCAACGTTGCGGGTGTTCTCCGACAGCGAAAGAATCCGAACACCCTTCGATTCCAAGAGTTTAAGCACGTTCCCTACGGGCCTGTCTCCCAATCGCCAGTGCTGGCGCAGCATACGTGCTGCGCTCTCAGGACGGTTCCGCTCTTTGCTCAGGTCGATAAGGTCAGGCTCAGGCAGGGTGAACTTTTCGTCAATCCAATCATAAAGCGCGACTCCCAACGCCCCTGCGGCCAACGACGCGTCCCGTTCGGCAGCGCTCATCTTTTTGAGGCTGCGGAAGCTTACGGTATCGCTTTCCAGAACCTCAGGCGGACCCATTGAGAAGAAGTCCTCGGGGTAATCAAGTGCCGCGGCGAGCTTATTCACAACCGCCGTCTCGGGCTGGTGCCCGTTCTCTATCTTCGAAATGGTAACGGTAGATATGCCCGCCAGTTCTGCGAGCCCCTTACCGGACAGCTTCCGTCGCTGACGGGCTATTCTGAGCCGATCTGCATTGAACATCACATGTCATCTTTGAATGAGACCGCAACGTCAAAATCCTCGATGGGGCCGGTTTCCGGATCGATCTCTTCTTCCCAGTCTTCAATCGGTCGATTAATGAAAATGCGCTCGTGGAAATGCTTGTACGATCCGTTCTTAATTACAGGGTGCGACAGCTCAACGCTACCGTCTTCTCCCACCATGACGTAGTAGGTTGGGATGCCGTCTTGCTTCACTCCCGTTAGAGGCCCGGGTTCAACACCGGCGTGGACGAAGAGGTTGATGCCGCAGATATTCTCCGCAGCGCTGCCTTTGGTAGAACGTGGGTGCGGTGGAAAGTCTGGGGCGCAAGCTTGGTCCACGTTCTGGTATCCGATCCTCATACCGAGCTTTCGATTGATGACAGCTTCAATGCCGCAGGTGCGGTCCACTTCCCATTCGTCATCCAAAAGCTGGTGGCGCAGCTCTTGAACACCGTAAATGTAGGCGAGCGTGCCTGGGGCGTTTTGAGGCATTAGCGGGCTTGCGTCATCGGCCCAGATCCGCGCGGTTGTCGCGATTGCCATAAACTGGTCGGCGGTAAAGCGAAAGTCAGCCAGGCGGCGCTGCACATCGATCTCGCCATCCACAATGGTGGTCTTAAATTGCGGCATATATGGCACTCCGTTTAAGATTTGGCCCCAAAATAGAGGGGAAAAATCTTAAACGCAAGAGTAGGATACTCGACCCCCTAAGCAGCTTCACGCAAGGTGGGGCCAACTCAAAGGTAGAGCTGACGCATACTGGGTGAGAGCGAGTGCGGTGGGCCACCTCGATCACCCTCATACTCTAAGTCTGCAAGTCCTCAGTCGAGCCATCTCAGTGATGGGTTTGATTTACGTCAACAAAATGTAAGCGGACAATCCGGTCATTTGGGAAGGTACGCATCGTATGTTCTCGTGCGTAACCGAGTGGCAGAAGTTAGCTATAGCGCCTCGATTTCATCCAGCCGACTGGCTGCACGATATATCGCGCCGCGTATAACCGCATCTCCAGTGAACGTGTCGTGCAGTTCGTCAAGTAAATCCAGTAAAGGGGGAACGTTGTCGAAGTCGTCCGGTAGTCCTTGGATCGCTCTCCCAATTAGTGCGGGCTGATGACGGTCGGCGATACCATCGATCCGGCCAGTTTGGATCTCCTCTCCAACTGAAACCACGTTGCCCCTGGGCACCGTGTATGCGCTTCGTCGGCCACGAAGCCGCTCAAGGGCACACTGTTTGGAAAGCTTATAGCCAGCGACGGTGCCTTCAAGAGCTTGGATCACAGCGTCAACCTCTTGCTCACAAAGGCGCGCGAAGTAGTGGAGCGGCAGCCACTGGCGCTGAACGTGAGCAGAGAGGCGTATATATTCCATCGGTGAACGGACCTGTTCCTTTCGTAAATACGCCTTAACTACCATGTCAGGTGTTAGCGCGCGCGCTTCGATCCGCTCACGGACCTTCCCAGCATGGTCGACTGCCTTGACGTCGCCGATCAGCTTCAATGAGGGCGAACCTTTTTGGCCCTTGAATTCACCCTCACGTATGAAATCAAGCTGATCCGCCAATTCTCGACTAATGGTTATCTGAGCCCCTCCCGCATCGAGTGTCCCCTTCTGCGTGTCCACGATAAGCGCTCGGTCGGTTCCGATGTCGGATACCGTGGCCGCTATGGAAAGGAGCAGTGCGTGGGCTGACCGATCACGCTCCCGAAGCATGGCAAATAAGTCGCCATACTTGATGCGTGCCGATTGGCCAGGATAGCGGAACAGGATCGTCCCATCCGTAAGGCCGTCGCCGTCACGGCAGACGACAACGGGAGGCAAGCGATGCTTCTCAACGTGGATGACACCGACCTGGGTGCCGTTAAGGTCAATCATATCCTTCGAGAATGATGGAGTAGGCGTAAGGAAGGCTTTGACTTTGTCGGTAATGATAACGACGTCAGTGTCGCGGAACATAGTGTCGGGTAATCCCACGGCGCGGTAATCCGCGTCGGTAACACCAATGAACACGTAGCCGCCCCGGTTATTCGCCAAAGCTGCGATCGCCTTAATGATCGGGTTCATGTGCTTAGGGTCAAAAGTCTCCTTGCACTCTTGATCGAAGGTCTCTCCGTCAGCCAAATACCAGTGCCCATCATCGCGGCGCTCGAAGCGTTCTCGTGCATCGTGACTCGAGGTCTGCCGGGCTGATGCCCTGTCACCCTCAATAACGACGCCTACTTCCGCAGGGGTGAATCGGGCAAGAAAGGCGTCGAGCGTGGCATCTTCGGCGGCGGGTAGGTCCCGACCATAAGTGCCGTCCCGTATCTGACTGATGCGCCCGGAGTTGACTGGGCGATCCTGCCGATTGAAGTAAAACTGAATATCCCGGTTACGCATCTCCCGCGCGAGCATAGTTTTAATGAGACCGATTTCCTCGTCAGTGATACTGCGTCGGGTCGCCATTGAATCTAAAAACGGTCAAAATTACAACTTTTGAGATTACAAGAAATAGATGAACTTGAAAAGGCGTGAATACCTGCTTTGCAGCTTCGCCCAGAAAAAGAGAGTTGAACGCAATCATGCCTGCTGTCCGATCCATCTGACCGTGATGAGGCCCGTCATTAATGATCGTTTCAGGTGGACTCCTACCAGGGTTGCTCAGCACAATCGAATGACCGTCAAAGATAACAAAGGGAACAATTCCGGGTCGGAGCCGGCTTTCGCTCTTAGGTATGGATCAGATCCAGGTATCGGGGCTTACCGCGTACCGGCCGTCGCTTCGCGCTTCCAATTCCAAGGCCCTTCGCGTGCGCTCATCCAATGGGCCCGTCGTGCCCGACCCCGCCCCACGATTGCCCGTTGACACGGCACCGCCCCGCTGGGGCACCATACGGGCGCCATCGCACGCACAGCTTTTGGGGAGGGCCATATGGAACCGGTGAACTGGGGAGTCCTCAGCACTTCGAACTTCGCGCAGGAGCGCTCGCTGCCGGCCATGCAGCAGGGCCGGCTCTCGCGTATCGCCGCGATCTGTTCCCGCGATCTCGGCGCCGCCAAGGCCGTGGCCGAGCGCATGGGCATTCCCAAGGCCTATGGCTCCTATGAGGAGCTGCTGGCCGATCCCGAGATCGAGGTGATCTACAACCCGCTGCCCAATCACCTCCATGTGCCCTGGACCATCAAGGCGGCCGAGGCGGGCAAGCATGTGCTCTGCGAAAAGCCGATCGCCTTGACGGCGGCGGAGGCCGAGACCCTCATTCCCGTCCGCGACCGCGCCGGCGTCCGCATCGAGGAGGCGTTCATGGTGCGCCATCACCCCCATTGGCTGAAGGCCCGCGAGCTCGTCCGCCAGGGGCGTATCGGCGAGCCGCGCGCCATTCAGGGCTTCTTCTCCTATCGGAACCTCGACCCACAGAACATCCGAAACATCGCCGAGGTCGGCGGCGGCGGGATCTACGATATCGGCTGCTATCCCATCGTGACCGCGCGCTATCTGTTCGGCAGCGAGCCGACGCGGGCGGTCAGCCTCATCGAGCGCGACCCCACGTCTGGGACCGACCGCCTGGCCACCGCCATCCTGGACTTTCCCGAGGGGCAGGCGTCGTTCGTCTGCGCGACCCAGCTCGTGAAGTATCAGCGCATGCAGATCTTCGGCACCGAGGGGCGCATCGAGATCCTGATCCCCTTCAACGCCCCGCCCGACGAGCCCTGCCGGATCTTCGTCGACGACGGCAGCCAGCTTGGCGACGCCTCGGCCGACGAGATCGTCTTCGACGTCGTCAACCAGTACACGCTTCAGGGCGACGCGTTTTCGGCGGCCGTCCGCACCGGCACGCCGCCCGAATTCCCGCTGGAGGACTCGGTCAGGAACATGCGGGTCATCGACGCAGTGTTCCGCTCGGCACAAAGCGGCGGCTGGGAGCCAGTCTGACGATTGTGGGGACGTTTTGATCGAAGACGACATCGCCCGGCTTCGCGCGCTGGTCGCCGCCCAGGACTGGCTGATGGACCTGCTGCACACCCTCGAAGCGGAGCGGCCGGGGACATGCTGCGTCGGCGCCGGGGCCATCGCCGGGCTGGTTTGGAACAGCCGGCTGGGACGGGAGGCGCGGACCGGCGTCAAGGACGTCGACATCGCCTATTTCGATTCCTCCAACCTGTCGGAGGCGGCGGAAAAGGCTTTGGCATGGCGGTTGGCGGCCGCTTGCCCGGACGCCGGGCTCCCCTTCGACGTCAAGAACCAGGCGCGCGTCCATCTCTGGTATGCCGCCAAATTCGGCTATCCGATCGCGCCCTACCGCTCGCTGGAGGCGGCGATCGCCACCTGGCCGACGACGGCGACGGCGGTGGGTATCACGCTTCGCGGCGGGGAGATCCAGGTGATCGCGCCCTTCGGCCTGCGCGACCTGTTCGACGGGGTTGTCCGGCCGAACAAGGCGCAGATCACGCGGGAGATCTACGAGGCCAAGGTCCGGCGGTGGCGGGACGCCTGGCCTGGATTGACGATCGTTCCCTGGGACGGATGAGGGGGCGATCAGCCTCTGTTTCTGTAAACCTTTCGGCAGAACGATCCCTCGTGTACAACCATGGAGATCGCCAATCCGCCGCCGGGAGGGAGGTCCGGCAAACACGAATATGCCGCAAATCGCGGGGACCTTTGTCGCGGCGGATCGGTTCGAACGGGAAGGGGAGGGCCAAAAAGTGTATCTGGGAATAGACCTCGGCACTTCGGGCGTGAAGGCCGTTCTCGTCGACGAGGATCAGTCGCTTGTGGGGCAGGGCAACGCCGCGCTCGATGTCAGCCGCCCCCGGCCGCTCTGGTCGGAGCAGGATCCCCGGGACTGGTGGACCGCGACATGCGAGGCGGTCGCCGCCATCAAGGCCGATCACGGACGGGCGCTTTCCTCGGTGAGGGGGATCGGGCTTTCCGGCCAGATGCACGGCGCGACCCTTCTCGACGCGGACGACCGGGTTCTGCGCCCCGCGATCCTCTGGAACGACGGCCGCTCTGGCGCCGAATGCGCCGAGTTGGAGGTGGCGGAGCCGCGCTCCCGCGAGATCACCGGCAACCTCGCGATGCCGGGCTTCACCGCGCCCAAGCTGCTCTGGGTCGCCAAGCACGAGCCCGAGGTCTTCGCCAGGCTCGCCAAGGTCCTGCTGCCCAAGGACTATCTCAGGCTGCTGATGACCGGGGAATATGTCTCGGAGATGTCGGACGCGGCCGGCACGCTCTGGCTCGATGTCGCGGCGCGCGACTGGTCCGAGGCGATGTTGGAGGCGACGCGACTGACGCGGGATCACATGCCGCGTCTCGTCGAAGGTAGCGCGCCGGGGGGTGAGCTGCGGCCGGATATCGCGGCCGAATGGGGCGTGCCGCCGGGCGTCGTGGTGGCCGGCGGGGCCGGCGACAACGCGGCCGGCGCGGCCGGGGTCGGCACGGTGAAGCCGGGGCGGGCCTTTCTGTCGCTTGGCACGTCCGGGGTCTATTTCGTCGCCAACGCGGCGTTTTCGCCCAATCCCGAGCAGGCGGTGCACGCCTTCTGCCACTGCTTCCCGCAGACCTGGCACCAGATGAGCGTGATCCTCAGCGCCGCCTCCTGCCTCGGCTGGGTAACCGAGCTCACGCGGTCGGGGAGCGAGGCCAATCTGCTGGCCTCGATCGAGGCCGCGAGCGACCGCCCGAGCCCGGTGATCTTCCTGCCCTATCTGTCCGGCGAGCGGACGCCGCACAACAACCCCAACGCCCAGGGCGTGTTCTTCGGCATGACCCACGATACCGACCGCGCGGAGCTCGGGCGCGCGGTGCTCGAAGGGGTGGCCTTCGCCTTCGTCGACGGACAGGACGCACTGCTCGCCGCGGGCAGCGCCATCGAGACGGTGTCGATCATCGGCGGCGGCGCCCGCAGTCCGCTCTGGGGCCGGATTCTCGCCTCGGCCCTCGACCGGCCGGTGACCTACCACGCGGGCGGCGATATGGGGCCGGCCTTCGGCGCCGCGCGTTTGGCGCGGCTCGCGGTGACCGGGGAGGACCCGGTCGCCGTCTGCACGCCGCCGCCGGTCGACCGCGTCGTCGAGCCCGCCCCCCTGCTGCACGAAGCCTATGCCGAACATCAAAGGAAGTACCGGAGGCTCTATGAGCGCCTGCATCAGGAGTTCAACCAGGACTGAGGCGGGGTCGGTCCGGGACCTTGCCGTGACATGACGCCCCCGCCGCATTCCGTGCCGCTTCTCAGGCCCCGCTTGCCGGATGGAGCGGCGCTCGCGCCCTATCTGGCGGAGATCGACGCGTCCCGCTGGTATTCCAACTTCGGCGCTCTGGAGCGTCGGCTGCGCGCCCGGCTCGCGGAGCATTTCGGGCTGCCGGAAGGCGGCGTCGTCTGCGTCGCCAACGGCACGCTGGGCTTGACCCTCGCGCTTCTCGCCCTGGAGCCGTCCCGCGGCGCTCTCTGTATGATGCCGTCCTGGACGTTCGTGGCGACGCCCTTGGCGGCAAATGCCGCCGGGCTGACGCCCTGGTTCGTCGACGTCTCGCCCGAGAGCTGGTCGCTGGAGCCGGACGGCGCGCGGCAGGCGCTGGCCCAGGCGCCGGGCCCGGTCGGCGCGGTCATCGCCGTGGGACCTTTCGGGTCCGCCCCGAACCCGGACGACTGGGACCGTTTCACCGAGGAGACCGGCATCCCGGTCGTGCTCGATCTCGCCTCCTGCTTCGACTCCGCCCGCCCGGGCCGATCGCCGGCGATGGTCAGCCTTCACGCCACCAAGGTGCTGTCGACGGGCGAGGGCGGACTCGTCTGCTCCACCGATCCGGACTTCGTCGAGCGGGTTCGCCTGCTCAGCGTTTTCGGGCTGACGGCCCGGGGGAGCGAGGCGTGGGGCCTCAACGGAAAGATGAGCGAGTACGCGGCGGCGGTCGGGCTGGCGGCGCTCGACGCCTGGCCGGAGACGCGGCGGTGCCTCGCGGCGCTGACGACGCAGTATGTGGCGGCGCTTGAACACCTCTCGGGGGTCCGTCTCTCGCCCGGGTTCGGGCGCGGCTCGGTCAGCGGGTCCTGTAATGTGGAGATCCTGACCGCGACCGCGGAATCGGTCGACGCCGCAATGGCCGAGGCGGGAATCGAGACCCGCCGCTGGTGGGCGCGGGGCTGCCATCGCCATCCCGCCTTCGCGGATTGCCCCCGGACGGCGCTTCCGGTCACGGAAGGGCTGGCCGAACGCGTTCTCGGATTGCCGTTCTATGTCGATCTGGATGCCGTCGACCAGGTCTGCGGCGCATTGCGGGAGGCGCTTGAACAGGCGTGACAGGGGAGGGCCATTCATGGCGCAGGTGATCATCTTCGGTATCGGAAAAACGGCCGAGGTGGTTCACGGCTATCTCTCCGGGGACTCGGAGCATGAGGTCGTCGCCTTCACCTGCGATCCCGAATATCGGACCTCGGACAGTTTGCTCGGATGCCCCGTGGTGCCCTTCGACGTCATCGAGGAGCGCTTTCCCCCCGACGCCTTTTCCATGTTCATCGCCGTCGGCTATCACGACCTCAACCGCGCCCGAGCAGCCAAATGCGCGGAGGCCAAGGCCAAAGGCTACGCGCTGATCAGCTATGTGAGCACGCGCTCCTTCCCCGGCCCGGGCCTTCAGACGGGCGAGAACTGCCTGGTGCTCGATGGCGTTTCGGTCGAACCGGAGGCCGAGATCGGCGACGACGTCTTCCTCTGGAGCAATGTCACGGTCGGCCATCACAGCCATATCGGCGACCATGTCTGGCTCGCCGCCGGGACCACGGTCGGTGGCGGAACCACGGTGGGCTCCAATTGCTTCGTCGGCCTTGGCGCCACCATCGGCCATGAAATCACACTTGGGGAGCGATGCTTCCTGGGCGCGGGAAACCTGGTCACCAAGGACGCGGCGCCGGCAAGCGTCTTCATCGAAAAGGACACCGAGCTTTTCCGCCTGGACAGCGAGCGCTTTCTCGGCCTGACGAAAATGAAGTGACGACCTGATGCCAGCGGGCGTTTGAAGGGAAACGCTGGGGAGTCGGCCCTCGTGCTTCGACGAAGCTCAGCATGAGGGCCTCATCCTGAGCATGTCGAAGGAGAGGCCCTTGTCCCGCCCGGGCTTGAAGGCGTCTCAGCGCGTCGCCAGCAGCGCCCGGTCGACCTTGCCGTTGGCGTTCTTGGGCAGGTCGGCCAGGACCTCGATCCGATTGGGGATCATGTAGCCGGGGAGCATCGTCCCAAGGGCGCCCCGGATGACGGCTTCATCCGACCCTTCCGATGCCGCCAAGAAAGCGACGATGCGGCCATAGCCGCGATCCGTGCGCTGGTAGACGACGGCGGCCTGACGAACCGCGGGGACGCGGCTGATCGCGGCCTCGATCTCCTCCAGCTCGATGCGATAGCCCATATGCTTGATCTGATTGTCGCGGCGCCCGACGAAATGCAGAAGGCCGCTTTCGTCCTCGCGAACCAGGTCGCCGGTGCGATACATGCGTCGCCGGTCTTCGGGATCGAGCGGATTGGCGGTGAAGCTCTCGCGCGTCCGCTCCGGGTCGTTGTAATAGCCCGAACCGACCTGCGCGCCGAGCAGACAGAGCTCGCCGGGCTCACCCGTCTTCACCTGCCGTCCTTGCGCGTCGAGCAGCAGGTAATCGAAGTCCTCCGTGATGGGACCGAGCGGCGGCAGGCCGTCAAGGTTGCTGAAATCCGCCTCGGTGACGTCATGGGCCGAGCAGATGCAGGTGCCTTCGGTCGGCCCGTACACGTTCACGAACCGCGCGCGCTCACCATACAAATCGAAGAGCTTCTTGAGCTCGGTCTTCGGATAGCCTTCGCCGCCGAACACGAAACAGCGCAGGCTGGCCAGCCGGTCCGCGATCAGCGTCTTCGTGGCCATCAGATAGATCAGAAGCGAGGGCACCGAGAACCAGATCGTGCAACCGGCCGCCTCGACGGCCGAGACCAGCGCCCGGGGGTCCTTGACCACCTCGCGCGGGAACGGCGCCAGACAGGCTCCCGAGAACAGCGCGGCGTAGAAGTCGAACACCGAATTGTCGAAATACATCGGGTTGACGTTGGTCAGCACCTCCCCGGGCGTGATCCCGAACCGCCGCCGGGTCCAGGCGATGAAATTCAGCAGGCTACCCTGGCGGATGACCGCGCCCTTCGGGAACCCGGTCGAGCCCGAGGTGAACATGACATAGGCCGGGTCGTCACTGGTGACGGCGGCGGTCTCCGCCAGATCGCCATCCTGCATTGCGGCGAGCCGGGCGTGCAGCTCGGCGGTCGAGGCGTCGATCAGCGGGATGGAGAGGCCGGCGCAGGCGTCGGCGAAAACGGCCGGCGGCGGACTATCGGCGAGGATCAGGCTTGGCCGGCAGCGCTCCAGGATTCGCGCTGCCCGCTCCCCAGGGTTCTCCTCGTCCAGATTGACATGGATGGCGCCGAGCTTGAGGCAGGAGAGCATCGCCGCGAAGCCCGCCAGGCGCTTCGAATTCAGCAGGCAGACGACGTCGCCGTGGCCGACGCCCTCGGCGATCAGCAGCCGGGCCATCCGGTTGGCCGCGGCATCGAGCGCCCGATAGCTGACGGACTCGCCGGTTGCGAAACGAATGGCGGGGCGGTTGGCGTGCAGGGCCACGATCTGCTGAAAGAGATGTCCAAGGTTGCGAACAGGGCCGTGGCTCACGCGCGTCCTCCGGGCCGACCGAACGTCAGGTGGTGGAGAGTGGCGGCGGCCCCGACCATCATGAGAACCGCGCGAACAGCGCGTCTCCGCACACGAACGAAACCTCGATCCGCGTGCCGTATTGCTTGAGAAGGGCGTCGCCCACCCGCTGCGGGCCGTCCCCATGGAACCAACGGTAATCGTCCAGAACCAGCCATCCGCCCGGCTGCAAGTGGGGAAGCCAAAGATCGCAGTCCTCACGCACGCAGCGGTAATCGTGATTGCCGTCGATATGAAGCACGGAAATTCGGTTCGAATATGCGACCGTCCCAAACGGCTCGGACGTGACCTGACCGGCAAGATAGGCACGATGCGCATCGGCCGACACAAGGCGAAGGAAATTGAACCTGGGGCCGGCGACCGGCAGTATGTTGATCACGAAGGCATCGGCGACCAGATCCCAGTCCCAGGTCTTTGTCAGGCCGCGCATCATGTCCGATGAATCGTTCTGGATGGCCGAGTCCGTTTTCCAGGGATCGACGGCCAGGACGGGCCCGATATCGTAGCGCTTTGCCAGCCAATCGAGGACGAAGGCGGACCGGCCCATCAGCGCGCCGATCTCCACCACATCTCCTTTGGGCGCGCTCGCGAAGGCGGCCATGACTCCCGCGATCTTCGTCTCATTCGTTTCGCCGAAGATCGTATCGGCGTGGCGCAGAACGGCCGCGATCTCGACACGCGACAAAACCGCGCGTTCTCCGTCGATGGCCTGAATGAGACTCTGTGCGTCGGCCGTCCGATCCAGAAGCGACTCATAGGTCCTCTTGACGTCGGCCGAGGGCGGCGTGCCGATCTGCTCGATCGAAAGGCTTCTCTTCCGGATCAGATCCTGGAGAAACGCATGGACGGCGGCGACCGGACTGTAGACACGGCGGATGTCCAGCTCTCGCACCAAGGCCAGAAACGCTTCGGCAAACGCCGGGTCATAGATCGTCGGCAGTTGGAACCATTTCGGGAACTTTGCCGCCGTCTCGTCATAGGACAACGACGAAGCGGCAACCACGGCCTCTCCCCGGCGGCGGGCGTGCTCATAGTATTCCCACGCGGCGGAGACCGTGCTGGGAAAGATCAGAGTGGTGACTTGGCCTTCGCGCAAAACCGGGCTCCTTCCCCAACCTGTTCTAGAGCCTCGGAATTACCGAATTCTTAAGTGAGTTACTGCGTAACTACGCGTCGCTGATGGCATAATGCTCCAGAGTCGGGCCGGCGCGTTTGTGAGGCGCCTCGTCGCGATCGCCCGGTAGTGGAGAGTGTTGAGAGGGGTTTTAAGGTGAAGGACTGTCGGTTCGTGTTCGCGGGCAACCGGTTCTTCGTTCTTTCCGAGATGCTTCGCCTCGGCCTTCACATCGACAAGGTGTATGCCGTGCCGGGTTCCTTTCTCGAGAGGGAGCTCAAGGCACGCTCAATGGACCATACGCTGCTCCCGGGCAGAGACGCCTTCGTCGACGAGTTGAGGGGAGCGGATTTCGATGTCTTCGTGTCCAACGGCTGCCCCGTGATCCTTCCCATCTCGGCGTTGCGGCAGGGTATGTCCAAGCGGTTCGTCAATATTCATCCCTCCTGCCTGCCCGACCTCAGGGGAGTCGATCCGGTCCCGGGTGCCCTCCTTTTCGGCCGCGATTCCGGGGCGACCTGCCATCTGATGGACGACGGGATCGACACGGGGCCCATCATCTCGCGGCTGCGCATTCCGAACACGGATTGTCTGGATTGCGGGCTTCTCTATCAGCTTTCGTTCATGGCCGAGCAGCAGGTTTTCCGGGAAGCGCTGGATCGAGACTTCGCGCCGCTCTCCGATCAGCCGAAACCAAGTGAGCGCGACCTTTACTACACCCGAAAGGCGCAGGACCTTCTCCTCGATCTGTCGCAGGATGCGGAGGCGATCTGCCGCCGGGTCCGGGCCTTCGGAACGCGGTCTCAGGGCGCCTACTTCCTGCACCGCGGCGAGAAGGTGGTCGTGCGCGATGTCGAAATCGTGACCAATCCGTTTCTGCTGGAGCGTCTTCAGGACTTCCAGGAGAACGAGGTCGCCTTCGTCTACGAGGGCAAGCTGCTCATTCGCAAGGGTCAGGTGTTTCTCAAGCTCAAAGACGTTACGTTCGGCATGGCGGAGGTGAAGGTCGGGGACATCCTCGCATAGCCGTTCCGTCGGCGCTTTTGATGGAGGGCGCGTCGATTTGCGCTGGATCAAGAAGGGCATGATCTTCCGGCCGTCCGGCGAGGGCGGTTGGATGAACTCGCACGCTCAAATACCCACCGTCCTTCCGCTGGGCGACAGGCTGCGCATCTACTTCGCCGCACGGCCCCGGAAGAATCTGAGTCTGACGACTTTTCTCGATGTCGACGCCTCCGATCCGAGCCGGGTGATCGGCGTCCACAAGGAACCGATTCTCGAACCCGGGTCACCGGGCTCGTTCGATGAACATGGCATCATGCCGGGCTTCGTCTGGATGCGCGACGGGCAGGTGCACCTCTACTATGTCGGCTGGAGCCGCCGGGCGTCGGTCCCCTACAGCAACTGGACGGGGCTTGCCGTCAGCGAGGATGGCGGCGTGACCTTCCGCAAGCGGTTCGACGGGCCGATCCTCGACCGCACGCGACACGAGATCTATTCCGCGACGGCGCCCTTTGTTCGCAGGCGGGGAAGCGACTTCATCATGTGGTATGCCTCGGGCGTCGAATGGGTGGAGCGTGACGGCGACTATGCCGAAGTCTATGTCGTCAAGAGCGCCACCTCACCCGACGGCCTCGCTTGGACACGCGACAACAGGCGCCTTCTGCCCGCGCGGTTTGAGCATGAGGCCACCCATCGCCCCACCGTGCTGACGATCGCGGACCGTCATCACATGTGGTTCTGCCATCGCGGCGTCGAGGATTTCCGTGGCGGCCATGACAGCTATCGCATTGGATACGCCTGGTCCGATGATCTTCGGGAATGGCACCGCGAGGACGAGAAGGCGGGCATCGCGATTTCGGAATCCGGATGGGATTCCCAGATGATCGCCTATCCCTATGTCGTCGAGGCCGATGGCCAGGTTTTCATGTTCTACAACGGAAACGGCTTCGGCGAGTCGGGCATGGGCTACGCCGTCCTCGCACCGGACGAAGCCGCGGCGGGTTGAGGCGCGCATTCTCCTGAACGTAGAACCTTGCCCTTGAATCGCCGTCGCAAGCCCCTCTCCCACGGGAGCTGTCGGAGCCACACATTGCCTTTTCATCCGTCATCTTGGAGGCTAGGCGAGCCCGGTGCACGGAGTTGACGCGTGCGCGTCAAATCCTGCACCAGTCTGCGAGCCTTGCGATCCGTGATCCAGACCCGGTCTGCCGCAAGCGATTCCTGGATCCCGGATAGCTCGGTTTGCCAACGAAATCCGCTGGCTTTCGGGCAAACCGGCTTTCGGGATGACGAGATGTGTGAATGCCATAGCCCTCAGAGGCGAAGCGGGTGGATTTCGCCGGGGCGACGGGGACCAACCTGCTCCGACCCTCTGCACCGGGGGTCTCTTATCGTCGCGGCCTCAAGCCCCTCTCCCACGGGAGTGGGAGAGGGAGGGGCCCGACCCGTTAGGGTCGGGAGGGTGAGGGGGGCTTTTGATCAGTCGCGTCTGCCTTTCCAGCTTCTAGCGCCTGTAAGATGACCTGCTGTACGCCCTGGGGGTTGGCGAGGATCTCGTTGTTCCAGAAGCGAAGCACCCGCCATCCATGGCGTTCAAGCCATGCCGTGCGTCGCCGGTCGGAGGGGCGGTCGGCGTGCTGTCCGCCATCGGCCTCGATGGCCAAGCGGTGTTCGAGGCAGGCGAAATCGAGAATGAAGGGGTCGAGAGGATGCTGGCAGCGGAACTTGTAACCGCTCAGCCGCCGGCCGCGCAACGCGGACCAGAGCCGACGCTCGGCATCGGTCATGCTCACGCGCAAGTGGCGAGCTTTGGGCCGCGACATGGGAGACAATCTAGCATAGGCGTTCAACAACCCTCACCCTCCCGCCTTCGCTGACGCTACGGCGGGTCCCTCCCTCTCCCGCAAGCGGGAGAGGGGCCTTTGGGGCGAAGCGGGTTGAATTCGCCAGTCCTGCCAACGCGACGGGGACCAACCTGTTCCGATCCTCTCGGGGGGTTCTTGTCGTCGCGACCTCAAGCCCCTCTCCCACAGGAGTGGGAGAGGGAGGGGCCCGACCCGTTAGGGTCGGGAGGGTGAGGGCGGATTCTGGTCAGGCGCGTCAGCCTTTCCAGCTTCTGGCACCTGCAACGCTATCTCACGGAATTCGACTCTAGGTAAACGCCCACAAGATCTCGGATAGCGAACGTGCTGAACTCGCCATGAAGGGGGCCGAAGGTAAGCGCCTTACCTATCGCCGGGCTGCTTGGCGGAAGCAATCTAAAACCCAATCTGACCCGCAAACAACTGCGCACCTCTTTGCACCAAAAAATAGAAAAATAGTGCCATCAACCAGCGGGCGTGTGTTTTATTATTAGTTGATCTAAACGCCGAAGACGTTCGCTGAAATGCAAAAGTTGTTGATCCGATTGAATATTGAATGGGAATTTTGTCACATCAAATACATCAATGGTCCTTAGATGACCTACTTCTGGTTTTGAAACCCGCGCCATATTTTCGTAAATTTCCTTTTCTATTTGCCGGATTTTTTTTCGGTCTTCTTTTGTGGGGGTTCGCTTGGTTAGATCATTTCTGAAGTGAGCGCCGCTTTCTCTAAGCTCGCCCAACCGATTTAGGGCGTTTTCTCTCCCTCTCCACTTAATCAATCTGAAAACAACGTAGATTAACCATGCCAGAGCAAGTCCAAAGAAAAGAGAAAGAACCGCTGGATAGGTCGCCCAGCTCAACAAAAATGGGTCGATACTTGCTAAAATCTCATCAATTTTCCTGCCCATAAATGGAGCTTGCCCCGTTATACCGCAGTATATTCCCCCTGTTATCAGTGTCGGAAACCATAATTCCTTAATAATTTTACGAAGACGCATTGACGCAGCTCCCGCCAATCCAGCCGAAATAGGCATCATAGCGCGGGTACTGGCTAAAATCCTAACCACTAAAGTTAGAGACGGAACTGCGGTGTATTTTAGCTAATCGTGGCGTGGGGGAGGCTAGCCCTCTCCGCATTTGCGTCTTCCCTTTTCCCCGCTATCCTTGTGCGGCTTTGGCAGCGGTTTGAGCATGCGCTTCAACACCTCGTCACGCTTCTGATCGTCAAATTTAGGCTTGTCTGCTATGACTAAGAAACCACACCGCATCCGAATGAAACTAATTCGACCCTTACCCGATGAACATCTTAAGGCAATAGCCAGAGTCATCATCAATTGGTCTGGGTTAGATGTATCCGTCGATCTTGCAATTTCCAAGATCTTGCGTGTTCATGACGGCGCTCAGGCTGCCGTTACTATTGGTATTGGTCTGCCGTATAAGTTGGATATGCTAGAAGGACTAGCCCTCACTTCCCTGCACACTGGCCCGATCCGCGACGAGCTATTAGAAATCATAGCGGATATCCGTCGTGTCCAGGCCGACAGAAACTTTATCGCCCACGCCCACTGGGCTAAATCAAGCGGGCGAGAACGCGTCTATGGCTACCTTGGGCGCAAAAACACTCAAGGCTACCGAGCCGAACAGTGGACTGCCGACCAGATCCTCAAAATCGCAAGCGGCATCATTGAGATTGAAAGTAGACTTCTCACCTGGGCAACTTATCGGAAGCCTCGTCGCAAACATGTGCCATGGCGCGAAAGACTAGCGTCGCCAACTCCGAAAAATCGTCGGAAGGCTTCTCGTGAATGAAGCGGCGGAGAATGCTTGCTGCCGCCTCGATCATCTAAGAAGTAAGTTGAACTCTGACCTGTCGGCTTTCCTTATCAGGTGCGGTTTGTTCAGTAACCTATATGGCCCCCCTGGGATGTCCG
The DNA here is from genome assembly GCA_028281785.1 of Rhodospirillales bacterium. Classification (GTDB taxonomy): domain Bacteria; phylum Pseudomonadota; class Alphaproteobacteria; order Rhodospirillales; family Shumkoniaceae; genus JANQJG01. The sequence continues at coordinate 33,331 of JANQJG010000154.1, read as the reverse complement.
AAGATACCCGAGCTTGTCCAGCGTCTGAGATGACGAACAAAGGGACAAGCACTAAGCCCGCAGGCCGCCGTCGACTTCGAGGACGGTTCCGGTCACGAAGTCGTTCTCGAGCGCATAGAGTACGGTCGAGCAGACCTGATCCACATCGCCGAGACGGCGCAGGGGGGTCTCGCGCTTGATCTCGCGAAGGGCGCTCTCGCCGAGAGCGTCGTGGGTGGCATCGTTGTCGATGAAGCCGGGCGCGATGGCGACGACCCGGATGCCAAGGGGGCCGAGCTCCTTGGCCCAGACCTTCGTCAAGGCGTTGACCCCCGCCTTCGCCGCCGAATAGGCGCTCTGACCGGCATTGCCGCCCGCCGAGCTGGAACTGATATTGACGATCGCGCCCTTGGCGCGGTCGAGCGCCATCTTTTCGGCCACCTGTTTGCCGGTGAGGAACACGCTGGTCAGGTTGGCGGCGAGAACCGTCTGCCAGGCGGCGACATCATGCGTGCGCTGTTCCCGGTTCATCAGATTGACCAGCGGGGCGCTGTGGATCATGCCGACGGCATTGACCAGGGCGTCGATACGACCGAACGCGCCGTGAACCGCGTCGACGGCGTCCTTGACCCCGTCGGGATCGGTGAGATCGCAAGCTCGGCAGAAGACGCCGGCATCCTGTTGCGCGAGGGCCTCAAGGCCGTCCGCATCGCGATCCAAGGCCGCGACCCGGGCGCCGCCGCCCAGCAGCGCCGAAGCGATGGCACGTCCGAAGCCTCCGGCCGCGCCCGTCACGACAATGGCCTTGCCCGCGATCTCCATGTCAGAGGTCCGCGCCCTTGTCTCCCAGGATTCGTTTGATGGCCGCGATATCGGTCATGGACACGATCTCCTCGGCCGTCAGGCTCACGCCGAAGGTCTCTTCCAAGGTCGCGATCAGATCCATATGGCTCAAGGAATCCCAGGTCTCCGTCTCGGAGAAACTGAGGGAATCGCCGATCGCCTCCTCCGGGAGGCGAAGGACCTCGGCGGTGATGCGGGTCAGCTTGCTCATGTTTGTTTGTCCTGCAAAAAACCCGTGTTCATGGAAATGCCTCGTCGACCAGATCCAGCGGGACAAAATAGTCCGCCTGATCCCGATAATGCATGCGCGCGGACTTGGAGGAGCCGCAGACCATCAAGGGCTCGATCCCCAGGGCCGTCATCAGGGCCGCCCATCCCGCGTGGTTGCCGATATTGCTGCCGAAGAACGGCACGACCCGGCAGCCGGGGCGGCAGAAGATCGTGGTGGCGAGGTAGGATCCGTTGGGGCCGGTCACGACGGCGGCCGACCGCATGAGGCCGATCTGCTCGGCATAGGACAGGCTCTCCGGCTGGACGACCTCGAAGCCCTTGCGGACCAGATGCTCGGTAACCTCCTCCTCATTGATCATACTGCGGCGCTGGAAACCCCGGCGAGACACGAAGATCTTGCGGTCCGTCCGGGACGGCGCCGGGATCTCCGGGTTGTCGGCCAAGCAATCCAGGATGGCGCGGACGCCATCGGTCGTGAGCTGGTTGTAGCGATGGTCGTAGAGCAGGTCGCTGCCGATTTCGAAGTCGAGGAAGGGCGGGCAGAAGGCAAAGGTCGGGGCGACAAGAAGCGTGTCCAAGGTGACGGAGCTGTCCCGCTCGACCAGGACGATCTCGCGATCGGTGCCGGCCATCAATCGCACTGCCTCGTAGTGGGAGGCGGGCATGTCGGCGTCAACGAAAATGGGGACGTGGTCATATTCGGGGAAACGCAGGCTCAGCGCGAGCTTCGGCATCAGCTCGATATAGAAATGGCCGAAGCAGTCGCTTTTCATTCCGCACAGGAACAATCCGCGCCGCGCGTGCCGGGTTGCGGGTGCCGTGGTCGAGGTCAGCACCGTGCCGCCGCTTCGGGTGAGGATGCGGTCCACGTTCTTTGTCGTCAGGTCGGTGGCGAGGGGGTCGAACGCCGCGTCCAGAAGCAGCACGTCTTCCGTCAGCACCACGTCCTGCTTGCCGAAGACGGTGGCGCCGGGGATCTCCGCGATATAGAGCTCGTTCTGCCGCAGGACGCCGCCATCGACCGGGAAGGCCCGGCCGAGATGGTTGGGCGGCGGAATCTCGACGGTCTTCTCCTTCTCGATCCGGCGATAGGGTGACCCCGTTCGGGCGCACCAGGACTTCACGTCGGAAAGGGGCAGGACCCGAAGCCCGCTCGGCCCGAGTTCGGCCGGGGCGTATCGGCAGAGCTCATCCGCCTCCCGCCGGCGATCCATCTCGATCAACCGCCGCATGGCGGCCAGAAACGTATCCTGGTCGAGCGTTGCCGCCTGCCGCACGGCCGCGACGAAGTTTTCGACGGCCTTGTCCGGCCGGCCTTGCGCCAGATGGATGTCGCCGATCCCGATATGGATGGCGCTTTGGTCCGGCGCGAGGCGGAGGGCTTTTTCGAAGCAGGCCTTGGCCCCTTCGACATCGCCGTCCTTGAGCAGCACCCGGCCCAGCCCCAGCACGGCGTCCGTAGCGTCCGGATTCTGGTTCACCGCGGCCTTGAAAAAATCTGTCGCCTCGCCCAGGCGACCCGAACCGAAGCAGAGCACCCCGAGCAGGAAGTTGGCCCCGAAATGGTCGGGTTGAAGCCGGTGCAGGCTTCGGCATACCTGCTCGGCCTCCCGCGGATATCCGTTCGTGAGGTAGGACTTCGCGACCTCCAAGATGTCGGAAGCGGTCATGGTTTCGGACATACGATTCGTGCCTTCACGGGGACCCCGGAGACCCAGCTTACGTCGGCAAATGTCAAGCCGGCGTTAACAGAATGTTGCGTCGATGTTGCTCCGGTGTTGACCGATTTCCGCGCGCAAACGCTCGGCGGGCTCGCTCAGCAGGCGATAAAGCATGCTCCATTGCGGGCCGTGGTGTGGTCGCATGAATACAACGTCGATCCCCTCTCGAGCAAAAGCGCCGGGGTCATAGAGATCCCGTCCGCCGGGAGCGTTGAGGTAGGTGGTCGCGTCTAGCCGCTTGGCGATGGCGATGACCCGGTCCTGGCCGCGGAGCCCGGGATCGATGTCGAAGGCGCTGGAGCGCAAGATCTTGGTTTCCAGGGACAATCGGCCGCAGGCTGCGCGCAACATCTTCTCCAGATAGTCGACCAGAAGGGTCTCGGGCCGCAACAGTCCACCTACCAAAGGGTCGTGTGCGTTCGCCGGGAGTACGGGAAATTTCCGACATCGGCGGCGGAGTTCGTCCTCTGCGTCCTCCGACATTCGGATGTCACGGATTCGGGCGTCTCGGTGAGCTTTTTGAAGTGGGAGGGTCAGCCATGCCGGGTTCCCTGATCGATCGGGCAGGCGATTGCGGTGTACCCAGCCCCGCCGGGGGAACTGCACGCAGTCGAAGACCACGAACAGGTCTGCCAAGGCGAGCAGCCGGAAATAGCCGGCGTAAGGAAAAAAGTAGGGCTGCATGACCGCAACGGCCGTCATGACGTTAATCATCCCGTTTGCACGTGGCGCGATCTTGAAACGGATCTGGTTAATATCCGGTGTTTGACCCCTGGGCGGTCTGGCGGCCATAATCGCCGCGCCTTTAAAGCCACTCAGGAAACGTCAAGAGCCAAAGAACATGAGAATTCTCATCCCAGACCTTGGATATGAAGATGCCGACGTCGAGCGCGACGTCGCCGGATCCGACGCGACAATCGACTTCTACCGCTGGCAGCCCGGGATCGAATTTCAGATCAGCGAGGAGTCCTGGCGCAGCTGCCACGCCCTCACACTCTACGAGAAAATCCCGATCACACCGGAAATCATGGCCAAGCTCGAGAGCCTTCGGCTGGTGGTTCGCGCCGGCGTCGGGTTCGACAACGTCGATCTCAAGGGATTTGGCGAGCTTGGCATCCCTGTCTGCAACGTGCCCGACTACGGCACCATGGATGTCGCCGAGCACGCCATCGGGATGCTGCTTGGCCTCACGCGCGGCATCAACAACCATGACTGGCGTCTCCGCAAAGACCCAATCGGCGAATGGATGTTTCAAACGCCGCCGATCAAGCGGCGGCTGCTGGGCCGCCGTTTCGGCATCGTTGGGCTGGGGCGAATCGGAACGGCAACGGCCATGCGTGCGCGGGGCCTTGGCCTCGATGTGTGGTTCTACGACCCGTATCTGCGGCCGGGCATCGAGCTCGGGCTGGGCTTCAGCCGCGCCGATAGCCTGCATGAACTGATGGCGGTTTCCGATATCGTCAGCCTGCACACGCCGCTGACGGAGGAAACCCGTAACATGATCGACGCCAAGGCCCTGGCCGCGGCGCCACGCGGGGTTATTGTCCTCAATACCGGGCGGGGCGAGACGGTCGTGCTGGACGACCTCTTCGACGCGTTGAAGAGCGGCCATGTCGACGGCGCCGGACTCGATGTTATACCGGAGGAGCCCCCCAATCCCGATCACCCGTTGATCAAGGCTTGGCGGACACGGGAGCCGTGGCTGGAGGGACGCGTGATCATGACACCCCATTCCGCCTTCCACAGCCCGGAGAGCATTGTGACTCTGCGCCGCAAATCCGTCGAGACGGCGCTGTCCTATCTGCGCGACGGGCGTCTCGTGAACTGCGTCAACGGGGACTATCTGAAGGCTTGAGGAAGCCGCGCGCCGTCAATTCCGAGACGACGTTGGCGACGATCTTCTCGGGTTCCGGCGCGATGTCCATGTCGACCACGTTCTCCTCGGCGTCGGGCTCCTCGAGCGTGTCGAACTGGCTTTGGAGCAGGGTGGGCGGCATGTATTCGTGCTCGCGGTCGGAAAGCCGCCCGGCGATGAGGTCGTGGGAGCCCTCGAGGTGCACGGCGACCACGTCCTCGCGGCCGGCCATAAGGATTTCCCGGTAGGCCTTCTTGAGGGCGGAGCAGGCGAGCACGGCGTTCTCGCCGTCCGCCCGCCACCGGTCGATGGACTCGGCCATGGCATGAAGCCATGGCCAGCGGTCCTCGTCGGTCAAAGGGGTGCCGCTCCGCATCTTCTCGACGTTCGCGGCCGAATGAAACGAGTCCCCTTCGGCGAACCGATATCCCAAGGTCTTTGCAAGATTCGAGCCCACGACGGTCTTTCCAGCTCCGGAGACCCCCATGACGATGATGATCATAGGCTCGACCTCCTTCGCCGGCTCACCCGCCGGCCCAGCCGCGATGGAAGGCCCCCGGCTTGTCCACGCGCTCGAAGGTATGGGCGCCGAAATAGTCCCGCTGCGCCTGAATCATGTCCGCCCATACGCGGCCTGTGCGATACGCGTCGTAGTAGGACAGCGCGGAAGACAAGGCCGGCACCGGAATGCCCCGTTCCGCCGCCATGGCGACGATCCGTCGCCAAGCTGTCTGTCCACGCTCGACGAAATCCTTGAAATACGGGTCGAGAAGCAGGTTTTTCAGGTCGGGGTCGCGATCATAAGCTTCCTTGATCCGATTGAGAAAGCGCGCGCGAATGATGCAGCCGCCGCGCCAGATCATGCTCACGCGGCCGAGATCGGTGGACCAGCCGAACTCCTCCTTGGCGGCCTGCATGACCGCAAAGCCCTGGGCGTAGGCGCAGATCTTCGAGGCCAGCAAGGCGTCACGCAGGGCGTCAACGATGCTGGCCTTGTCGCCGGTGAAGGCGGTTTCGGCGGGACCCTTGAGAACTTCCGCCGCTGCTACGCGCTCCTCCTTGATGGCCGAGATATTGCGGGCGAAGACCGCCTCCGCGATGGTGGGGGCAGCGATTCCCAATTCGAGCGCGGCCGCGGTGGACCACTGACCCGTGCCCTTCTGGCCAGCGCGATCCAGAATCACCTCCAGCATGGGACGACCGGTCTCTTCGTCCGTCTGCCCAAGGATATCCGCGGTGATTTCGATGAGATAGGAGTCGAGGTCGCCCTGGTTCCAGGCCGAGAAGACGTCGGCCATTTCCGCATGCGAAATGCCGAGAAGCGACTTCATAATGAAGTACACCTCGGCGATCATCTGCATGTCGGCATATTCGATGCCGTTATGGATGGTCTTCACGAAATGGCCGGCGCCGTCGGCGCCGATATGGGTGCAGCAGGGCTCTCCGTCTACCTGGGCGGCGATGGCCTCGAAGATGCCGCCAACGCGGTCATAGGCAGCCTCCGAGCCCCCGGGCATGATCGAGGGGCCGTTGCGGGCGCCTTCCTCGCCACCGGAGATTCCCGTTCCGATGAACTGAAGTCCCTTATCCGCGAGTTCCCTGTCGCGCCGAATGGTGTCGCGGAAATGGGAGTTGCCGCCATCGATGAGGATGTCGCCCTCCTGGAGCAGGGGCGAGAGCGCCGAGATCTGCTGATCGACCGGCTCGCCCGCCTTGACCATCAGAATGATCGATCGTGGGCGCTTGAGGTTGGCGACGAGCTCATCCGGCGTTTCGCAGGCCAGGACGGGCCGACCCTTCGCCGCCTCGGAGCCGACGAAGCTGTGGGTCGTCGCCGTGGTACGATTGAACACCGCGATCCGGTAGCCATGGTCGGCGATATTGAGGGCCAGGTTCTGTCCCATGACGGCAAGGCCGACAAGGCCGATTTCCGCTTGCTCGCTCATCTCTTCTCCTTCGCGTTTTAGCGATCGGACGGCCTCAGAGATGGGGCCCTGCCCACCGCTGATGTCGTCACGACCTCGTGACCAGCGGTGGAGACCGTGGAATCCCACCTGAAGGCGACGGCGGGCGGGGACGACCCGCCACTACATCCGTTACTTGCGCTCGATAAGTTCGATCTTGTAGCCGTCGGGATCCTCGATGAAGGCGATGACCGTCGTGCCGAACTTCACGGGCCCCGGCGCGCGCGTGATTTTGATCCCTTCTTTCTCAAGCTGCTCGCAGGTCGCATAGATGTCCGGCACGCCAATCGCGAGATGACCGAAACCAGAACCGATCTCATAGGGCTCCGCCTGGTCCCAGTTGTAGGTCAGCTCGATGACCGTATGTGCGGGCTCCTCGCCATAGCCCACGAAAGCGAGCGTGTACTTTCCATCCGGCACTTCGCGCTTGCGTAGCAATTTCATGCCCATGAGACGGGTGTAGAAGTCCATCGACTTTTCGAGATCGAAAACCCGGATCATTGTGTGAAGGTATGTGGCGCTTTGGGCGTCGACACTCATTCTCGCGCTCCTTCTCTTCTTCCCTTGGGGATGTTCCTGGCCTGCCGAGGCGAATGCGGATGATTTGTGCTTTAACCGCGCGTGATTATGCGACCCTTTCTTTGGCGCCGCAACCGGTCGACAGCAAGCATATTTCTGAAGTCGAAAGCGAATGCCAAAGACACCGACGCCTGAACCCCTTATAATTAACGTTACAAATAGTATGGATATCGGTCGACATCCGCGCTCCCAATGCCGCAGGGTTCGTGACTCACGGGATGATCTTCCCGGATTTCCGGCCGTATAGGGAAAAATGGGCGAGCGTCCGCGGGAGTTCGGCGTGCCGGGCGTCACAATGAAGTGAGAGCGGTTGAGCAGCGAGCGCCTCAGCAGGCGACGCCGCCCGTTTGCTTGAGAGGCTGCACGTCGGACGCATTTGGAGTCAGGGGAACCATCGCGCGAGCTTTGGAGGAGAGAGGAATGTACGGCTATCACGACCGCGTGGCATGGATCGACCTCACGCGCGGCAGCATCGAGATACGGCCGATCGGGGAGAAGGATGTTTCCGACTTCATCGGCGGGGGAAACCTTGGCGCCGCGCTGCTCGCGCGCATGACGGCTGGTCGCACGGATCCACTCGGGCCTGACAATCCTCTCATCTATTTCACGGGCCCTTTCACGGCGACCGCGGCGCCGGGCGGCTCTCGCCATGAGATTATCTCTCTTTCGCCGCTGACCGGAATTTATTGTGAGTCCAATTCGGGCGGCGCGTTCGGCCGCGCCCTCAAGCTCTCCGGTCTGGACGGCCTCGTTTTCACGGGCGCCTCCGACCGACCCGTGGCCCTTGTCATCGACGGTGGCGACCTGAGCCTGCGCAAGGCCGATGACCTTTGGGGCAAGGACGTTTTTCAGTGCGACGATGTGCTGAAGGCCGAATTCGGCAAGGGTGCCGCCACCTCCGTCATCGGTCCCGCTGGCGAGCATCTCGTGCCGATCGCGTGCGTGGCCCATGACGGACGCCACACCCGTGTCGCCGGGCGCGGTGGCATGGGCGCCGTGATGGGATCAAAAAAACTGAAGGCCGTTGTCGTGACGGGCAGGAACCCCAAGGCGGTTCCGCTCGCAGATGAGCAGGGTCTCGCGGCGTCCACAAAAGCCGCCATGCCGCACATGAAGGAGGCCCTCGACATCTTCTGCAAGTATGGCACGCCGGGCAGCCTCTCCAACTTCGACAGGCTCGGAAACCTGCCGATCAACAACTGGCGGGGGGGCCGAGCGGCCGATCTCGGCAATCGCATCAACGGCCTCACCATGGCGGATACGATCATGGTGAAGCGGGCCGGATGCAAGCGCTGTCCTTTTATCTGCGCCCGCCTTGTCGAGGTGGAGGATGGCGAGTTCAAGACCGATGGCGTCGTCGAGGCACCGGAATACGAAACGCTCGGCTCCTTTGGCAGCATGCAGATGGTGGACAATCTCGAGGCCATCGCAAAAGCCAACGAGCTATGCAATCGCTATGGCCTCGATTCCATTTCGACCGGTGCTATCATCGCCTTCGCCAACGAGTGCTACGAAAAGGGGGTTCTGACGAAGTCGAGCAGCGACGGCATGGAACTGGGGTTCGGTCGTCCCGAGAGTAACATCGAACTCGTCCGGCGCATCGCCTTCCGCGAAGGGGATCTGGGCCGCCTTCTCGGAGAGGGAAGCCGTCGGGCGGCGCGTGTAATCGGAGGCGGCGCCGAGGAGTACGCGGTCGAGGTCAAGGGCCTTGAGTTTCCCATGCACGACCCGAGATTCAGCTGGGGGCATGCGATCAGCTATGCGACGGGCAACAGAGGCGCCTGCCACCTTACCTCCCTGGCGCACGCCTTCGAAATCGCCGTCAATTTCCCCGAGATCGGTCTGGATCAGCCGGCGAACGGCCGTGAGCGTGACGGCAAGGCACAGCTTGTCGTGCACCTGCAGAACCTGATGAACTTGAGAGACAGCCTTATCGCCTGCAATTTCAACATGCTGAACAACGCGGCAAAGGCCAGCAACTTCCTCGAATGGTTCAATTTAATCACGGGCCGCAGCTTGAGCTTCGAGGAGTTCATGGCGATCGGCGCGCGGGGCTTTACGCTGAAGCGCATGATCAACAATCGGCGCGGCGTTACCCGCAAGGACGATGACCTTCCCCCCCGCATGCGCACCCTGCGCAAGGTGGGCGAGGACATCAACTTCGACGTTCCGCCCCTCTACCCGATGCTGAGCGAGTATTACGACCTCCGCGGCTGGACGGAGGAGGGACGGCCGACGGCGGAAACCGTGAAACGGCACGGGCTGGAGGAATTCGCGGCGACGGCGTAAAGCCTTTGCCCAAATGGGGCAAGTTGTCGACAGGATAAAGGGCGCTCCACCTGGAGCGCCCCTTCGGTTTGAAGCTGTCTATTTATTTGAAGTATTGGCCGCCGTTGACCTCGATCACCTGGCCGGTGATGAAGCCGCTGGCCTTGGGCGAGGCCAGGAACAGATAGGCGCCCACGCAATCCTCCGGGGTGCCGAGCCGGCCCAGATGGATCATGCGTCGAACGTTTTCGAGCTTTTCCGGCGTTGAGAACCTCTCGTGGAAGGGCGTGAGGATGGTTCCCGGGGAGACGCAGTTCACGCGAATACCGTCCGGCCCCAACTCGATGGCCATTGTACGTGTCCAGGAATGGACGAACGCCTTAGCCCCGGCATAAAGGCCGGCGCCGACGGCGCCGCCGTTATGTCCCGCGATCGACCCCGTGTTGATGATACTGCCGCTCTTGCTGTTTCTGAGAAACGGCGCGGCGGCCCGGCAGGCGTTGATGACGGCGCGCACATTGAGATCGCACACCGCGTCGTACAGATCGTCGTCTATTGTGTCCAGAGCCTCCCTTCGCACGAGGCTGCCGGCATTGTTGACGAGAACGTCGAGCCCGCCGAGGGCGTCGGCGGCCTCGGCCACAACCTTTTCCACGACACCCCGTTTGAGCAGGTCGCCCATCACCAGCACCGCCTCTCCGCCGGACGATTTGATATCGGATACCAGGGCCTCGGCCCGTTCCTTGTTTGCGCTGCCATGCACGGCGACCTTTGCGCCATACTCTGCGTACGCCTTGGCGGCGGCCGCGCCGATGCCGGTACTTGAGCCGGTAACCAGGATTGAAAGGCCCTTGAGATCGTCGAACATGGTTCCTCCTGTTGGCATTGCCATTCATCACACCAGCGACCACGCCGGCCGTTACCTGAGGTCGTGCTTTGGTCGCCTTAGTCTCCGCGACAGCGACCGGCCAAGACAACTTGACGGTCTAAACGCGTGATTTTCTCGGCGTCGGTGAAAGCTGAATTTTGTCCGGCCGGAAAAGGCGGTCATCCATTGTCTTGAGATCGTCGCTGACCATGAGCGTTGCCTTCGCCTGTCCGAGCACGTCGCGCACAACGTCGACGCCTGGGGCCACCTCCGTCACCATCAGTCCCCTTTCGGTCAGCTTTATGACGCAGCGTTCGGTAACGTAGGTGACGTCCTGACCCTGGGCCCGTCCGCGGCGTCCGCTGAAGGTGACATGCTCGACTTCCTCGACGAATTTGGGAAATTTGCCTTCCTGACGGATTCTGAGCTCGCCGTCATCAATGTCGAGCCTAAGTCCGCCAGCGGTGAAGTAGCCACTAAAGACGAGTTTGCGGCCATGCGAAGTGATGTCGATGAAACCGCCAACGCCCGCCGTCACATGCGGCTTGGCCGACAGGCGCGAGACATTCACGTTGCCGTCGCTGTCGACCTCGAGAAAGGAGAGCAGGCCACAATCCTCGCCGCCGCTTTGAAAATAGGTGAACTGAATGGGCGAGGGGATGATGGCCTGGGCGTTCGCCGCGCAGCCGAAGGCGAAGCCGTCCAGGGGCACGCCGCCGACCGCGCCCTGCTCGATGACCCAGGACACGGCCTCGGCCTGTCCCTCCTCGATCAAGATTCGCGGCACCAGGGCAGAGATTCCGAAGCCGAGATTGACCGCGTCTCCCTGGCATAGTTCCAACGCCGCTCGCCGCGCGATGACTTTGTCCGGTCCAAACGGAACGTCCGTGAAAGAGGAAAGCGGCCGGCGGACCTCGCCGCTGATTGCCGGGTCGTAGGGCGTTTCCGTGGTCTGCCATTGGTCCGGATCGACAACCACGAAATCGACGAGCGTGGAAGGAACATAGACGCGTTGCGGCGGGAGCGAGCTTGCCGAGGTCAGCCGTTTGACCTGGGCGATCACGAAACCTCCGGCATTGCGCGCGGCGAGGGCGAGGTCCAGTACGCCCAGATACGCCCCTTCATGCTCCATGGAGATGTTCCCGCGTTCATCGGCCGTGGTGCCGCGTATGATGGCGACATCGGGGACGACGTTGGGGAAATGCAGCCATTCCTCGCCCTGGAAATCAACGAGGCGAACGATGTCCTCCTTTGCCGCGGCGTTCATTTTACCGCCCTGGCGCCGAGGATCGACGAAGGTATCGAGCCCGACCCTGGTCAGCACGCCGGCCCGCCGGCCGGCGGCATTGCGCACCATGTCGAAAAGGATCCCGCTTGGCAGGTTGTAGGCGGCGACCTCGTCATTGCCGATCATCTGCCAAATGGCCGGTGAGGGCATGGAAGACGGGCCGCTGGGGTAGGAGCCGGCGATCACGCGCCGGATGAGGCCCGGCTTGGCAAGGTAGTCGATGCCCTTGATACCGTACATGTCGCCCGCGGCGATGGGTAGGAAGAGGTCGAGGTCGCGCGGCAGCCCCGAGGACTCAAAACGTTCGCCAATCGCGCGCAAGGTTCGGTCCGGGCAGCCGAGCGCGCTGGAAGAGCTGACAAAGACCGTTGCGCGGTCGGGGATGCGTGCCGCGGCATCATCGAAGGAGAGTATCTTGGTGGTCATGGAGCCAACCTGATTGCACCTTAGGCGGGGAGGAAAAGCGTGGCCGCCTGTCTCGACCCGCCATGGGAACTGCATGAGGCTTCGCCGGTCTTGGCGGCACGTTTTAGCATGCGGGGCCGCCCTTTCAAACGACTTCGCCTCGGCTCCGGTGGTTGCCGCGCCTTCGCTCCGGTGCCATTGACGGGTGCGCGGGCCGTCCCTTAGGTTGACCATGGGCCGCGCAAGCGACGAGGTTGGGGTTCCCCAAGCCGGGGCGGGCTTTGTCGGAGAGGCGGATCAGGGGAGGGGGCATCATGTCCAGGCGGCGTATCGGGATTATTGGACTTGGCATGGCGGTTACGCCGCATGCGAAAAGCCTTGTCGATCTCAAGGATCGCGTGGAGGTCGCTTATGCCTTCAGCCGAACGGCCGAGAGGCGTAGTTCCTTCGCGGAGAAGTTTCCGTTCCCTTTGACGGACAGCATCGACACCATTCTCGACGACGATTCGGTCGACGCGGTGATGGTTCTCACGACACCCGATTGCCATCTCGAAATCGTTCGCCAGTGTGCCGCAGCCGGCAAGCATATCCTGCTGGAGAAGCCGCTGGATATCAGCACGGAGCGCGCGGTCGAACTGATCAGGGCGTGTCGAGACGCCGGCGTCCGATTGGGCGTGGTACTCCAGCACCGTTACCGGCCAGCTGGCCTCAAGCTGCGAGAGATTTTGGCGTCCGGACGTCTCGGGCGATTGGCATCCGCCTCCGCCTATATGCCGTTGTGGCGGCCGCAGAAGGGCTATTACGACCGGCCGGGCCGGGGCGATAAGGCGCGGGACGGCGGCGGCGTCCTTCTGACCCAGGGCATTCATACCCTCGATCTGTTCCTAAGCTTGGTGGGGGTCCCGCTGGAGGTCGCGGGCTACACCGGCACAAGCTGCATCCACGAGATGGAGACCGAGGATGTCGCTGCGGCAGCCCTCCGCTTCGAGAACGGCGCACTCGGCTGCGTGGACGCCACGACCTGCGCCTATCCCGGTTTTCCTGAAAGGATACAGGTCCTGTGCGAGAACGGAACGGCCGTCATCACCGGTACGGAGTTGAACGTCGCCTTCCATGACGGTGGCACGGAGCATGTCGCCGCCGACTTGAGTGTCGGCGGAACCGGGGCCGATCCGATGGACTTCCCGCAGGATTTCCATCGCGCCGTCCTCGCGGACTTCCTCGACGCCCTCGACGCCGATCGTGATCCCTGGATCACTGGCGAGGAGGCGCTGAAGGCGCACCGGTTTATCGATGCTATTCTTCAGTCCGGGGCAGCCGGCCGGCCGGTATCCGTGATCCGAGACTAGCGAGCCGTCGGTGGCCCATTACCGTAGATCGAAAGTCCATTAGCGAGGGGGCGTCATATGTCAGCCGTTGTTCTGCTCGCGCCGGGAATTCACCCGGAAATGCGTGCGGTCCTTGAGGGCAAGTACGAGGTCTTCGACATGACCGGATACGAACACCCTGAGGACGTGCCCAACCTCGATCCAGGTCGCGTGCGCGCTCTGGTGAGCAAGGGAGAAAGCCTGCTCGGGGCGCAGCTGATGGACGCCTTGCCCAACCTCGAGATCATCGGGAATTTCGGAGTTGGCTATGACGGTATCGATGTCGCGGCCGCGATCGAGCGGGGCGTCATGGTGACCCACACGCCGGGCGTGCTGACCGACGAGACGGCGAACATGGCGCTCATCCTCGCCCTGGCTGTGACGCGGCGGATTCCCCAGATGGATGCATTCGTGCGAGCGGGGCGTTGGTCGTCGGAACCAGTCGCCCTGGCCTCAAGCATTGTCGAGAAGACGGCGGGGATAATCGGGCTCGGGAAGATCGGTTCGGGCATCGCCCGGCGCGTCGAGGCCTGCGGCGCCCGAGTCGCCTATCACGACCGGAAAAAGCTGGACGTTTCCTACGATTTTTACCCCACGCCCGTTCAGCTCGCCGAGGCCAGCGATATTCTGTTTGTCTCCACCTATGGCGGCGCCTCGACCCGTCATCTGGTCGACGCGGAAGTTCTGGCGGCCTTGGGTCCCAAGGGCTATCTGGTGAACGCGGCGCGAGGCTCGATCGTTGACGAGGCGGCGCTCATCGAGGCCTTGCGTGACGGCAAGATCGCCGGGGCGGGCCTCGACGTGTTCGAGAGCGAACCCCATGTGCCAGAGGAACTGAGGGCGATGCCCAACGTCGTGCTGTCCCCGCATATGGGCAGCGGGACGCATGAGACACGCCGCCGCATGGCGGAGCTCAACGCCGCTAATCTTGACTGTCACTTCGCCGGCGAACCGGTTATGACGCCGGTCCCCGAAATCGCCGGGCAAACGGGCTGATGCCCCTCAGCTCATCGTCCAGCCGCCATCGACCAGATAGTAGGCGCCAGTGCTGAAAGCCGCTTCGTCTGAGGCCAGGTAGACGGCGAGGGCCGCCACCTCCTCGGGCGTTCCCAGCCGCCCCATGGGCTGGCGCGCCATGAACTCGCGGCGGGTCTGCTCGGGATCCGGGGTCGCCTGAAATCGTTCGTTCAGGGACGGCGAGTCGACCGTGCCGGGGCAAATGGCGTTGCAGCGAATGCCCTTGTCGACGAAGTCCGCCGCGATCGACTTGGTGAACCCGATAACGGCTGCCTTTGTTGCACCGTAGACGAAGCGATTGCGGACACCGATGACGCTGCTGGCGACCGAGGACATGTTGATGATGCTGCCGCCGCCCGCCTCGATCATGGCCGGCAGGAAGGCGCGGGTGATCCGGTACGCGCCCTTGATGTTGAGGTCGAAGGAGAAGTTCCAATCCTTCTCGTCGCAGTCAAGGATGGTCCCATTGTGAACGAAGCCGGCGCAATTGAAGAGCACGTCCACGGCGCCCAGCTCGGCCGCCAAGGCCTGAATGGCGGCGCCGTCGGTCACATCCAGAAGTCGGCTTTCGATGGAGCCATGCTCTTGCGCGAGGCTGGAGAGGCTTGCCTCATTGATGTCCGTGGCCCAAACCTTGGCCCCCTCGTTCGCGAACGCGATGGCTGTGGCTCGCCCGATTCCGTGGCCAGCCGCGGTCACGAAAGCGGTCTTGCCCGCCAGTCGATCTGCCATTCTTCCGACTCCCTTTCTTATCTCGGCTCTTGATCAGTAAGGCAGCAACCAGCCGCCGTTCACGTCGAGCGTGACGCCCGTGACATAGCCGCTCATCCTGTCCGAAGCTAGATATAGATAGGCGCCGACCAGATCCTCCGGCTCGCCAATCCTGCCCATGGGGATCGCCTTCTCCCAGACCTCGACCGCCGATGCGGGTGTGTCCTTGTGAAAAGGCGTCATGATCGCGCCCGGCGCGACGGCGTTGACCCGGACGTTATGGCTGACGAGATCGCGCGCAAGAGCCCTGGTATGGGTCTGCACGAAGCCCTTGGTGCTGGCATAGACGGCCGCTCCCGGGCCGCCGCCGTGGCGGGCGGCGATCGATCCCGTGTTGATGATGTTGCCGTGGTTCTGATTTTTGAATTGCGGGATCGCGGCGCGACACGCCATGACCACAGATCGAATGTTGAGGTCGATCAATCGCTGCAGCAGATCGTCGTCGATCTCCTCGGGCGACACGCGCTGCAGCACGCCGCCCGCGTTGTTGACCAGAACGTCCAGCCGGCCAAAGGCGGCGACGGTCTCTTCCACGACTTGATTCGCCCCGGCAGTTTGCGAAACGTCCGCTTGCATGAGAACCGCCTCGCCGCCCTCGGACGTGATGTCGGTGACGACCTGTTCGGCCGCGTCCCGGCTGGCGTTGCAGTGGACAGCGACCTTCGCCCCGCAATGGGCGAAGCCTTTTGCAACGGCCGCGCCGATGCCGGTGGACGAGCCCGTCACGAGGATCGCCTTGTCTTTCAGATCGTCGAGATAGTGCATGGGTCTGCTCCCCCAATGGCATTTGTTGAGATCGGCCCGTCGGTCGAAGGCGAGCGCGGCGGCCGCGGGTGACGGATTCTATAAACGGAACGCGGTTCGGATCAAACCGCCCGAACAGGCAGCGCGAGCTCGGCTCCGCGGTCAATATGCGAGCCAACCGCCATCGACGAACAAGACTTGCCCGGTAACGTAGTCGGAGGCATCGGAGGCCAGGAATACGGCCGCGCCCATCAGATCGTCGGGCTTCGCCCATCTGCCCAGGGGAATGCGGCTATTGATGTGTTCGAACCGGTCTTCGTTGGCGCGGAGGGGAGCCGTGTTTTCGGTCTCGACCCAGCCAGGACCTATCGCGTTGACCAGGATGTTGTACTTCGCCCAGTCGTTGCACATGGTCTTGGTGATCTGGGTGAGTCCCCCCTTACTGGCGGCATAGGCGGGAACGGTCCGGCCGCCCTGCACCGCGATCAGCGACGACGTATTGATGATCTTGCCCTTGCGGCCCTGCTGGATCATGACCCGGGCGCAGGCCTGGGCGAGCAGGAAGGGGCCTGTCAGGTTGACCTTGATCTCCTCTTCGAAGACGTCCGCGTCAAAGTCCTCGCAAGGCGTTCGATGAATGGTGCCGGCGTTGTTGAAAAGAAAGTCGATCTTGCCGAACGCCTCGACCGTGCGATCGACCAACGCCTGAATGCTGTCCCGCGAACGCATGTCAACGGGGACGGCAACGGCGCGGCCGCCATCCCTCGAAAGATCCTCGGCCGTCTTCTTGGCGTTATCTTCCAGGATATCGGCCACGACCACCTCGCCGCCGGCCTCGATCATGGCTTGGGCCAGCGCCCGCCCGATGCCGCGGCTGGAGCCGGTGACGATGCCGCTGCGTCCGGTTAGATTGAATTTATCCAGGATCATTTTTCCCCCTTTGCCCCTGGGCTAAAGCACCGGACATGGCCGAGCTCTGCTTAAGCACCGCCCGGATCTCTGCCTCGATGCCCCGGTCACTCATAACATACGAAGGAAACGCCACACTGACGGCCCCCACAACGACATTGCCGGAACCAAAAACGGGCGCCGCCACGCACACCACGCCACGCGTGATTTCCTCCCGATCCAAGGCGTAACCCTGCGCCCGCACCTTGTCCAGTTCACCTCGCAACTCATCGGGATCCGTAATCGTTGCGCTCGTATAGGATTCAAGTGGTTGGGCGAGTATTCGCCGGGTCTCCTCGGGGTGTGCAAAAGCCAAAAGGATCTTCCCCATACCTGTGCAATGCAGGGGAAACCGCTTGCCCACCGCCGAGAACAGCTTGATGCCGTAGTCCTGGGCCTCGATCTTGTCCAGGAAGATGCCGGCGTCGCCGTCGCGGATACCCAGGTTCGCGGTGTGCCTCGTTGCCGTGTGCAGCGCCTGAAGGTGTGGATGCACAAGCGCCCTGAGGTCGAAATGGGCGATCACCTCAGAACCCAGAGCGGCGAGCTTGAGGCTCCCACGATAGCGGGCCGTCTCGGGCTCGAACGTCAGCACACCGATTTCCACCAGTTCCTTCAAAAGGCGGTGTGCGCTTGCCTTCGGCGCATCGGTCGCGGCAACGACTCCGCTGAAGGAGAGTCCGCTTGGCTGCTTGGCAACCACCGCTTCGATAATGTCAAACGCCCGCCCGATGGCACTCATGCAACCCTTCCCTCATGGCGTCCCGGAACAGGCTTGTTGGCGTTACCTCGCATCTCGGCTTCAGAGTTCGGCTGATCCTCAGAGATTGTTCCTAATATGGAACCAAGTTTCAATTAATGCTGCCCTTGCGAAGAAGGCATGTCAAGCGTGTTTGACGGCGCCCCGGAGATCGTCAAGCGGGACGGCAATTGGAACGATTGAGGCTTGAGGCAGCGCCGTCGGAATCGCTTCAATTTGGTCGGATAGTGCTCTAGAGTCATGCGCATCCCTCCCTGACCAGCCTGGTCGGACGCCGCTTCGACGAGGCATATCGAGCGCAACACCGAGCGAGGAATCGAGAGCGATGTCTGGCGACAAGAAAAAGTTTCGTTCGTCCGCGTGGTATGGCCCCGCAAACATGGGAGGATTCATCCACCGAAGTTGGATGCGGAACCAGGGGTTACCAAGCCATGTTTTCGACGGTAGGCCGGTGATCGGCATCTGCAACACCAAGTCCGAGTTCAATCCCTGCAATGCCCACTTCGACGACATCGCCGAGCATGTCAAGCGCGGGGTATGGGAGGCCGGCGGCTTTCCGGTCGACTTCCCGGTGATGTCGCTGGGCGAGGTTACTTACCGACCGACCGCCATGCTGTTCCGCAATCTCGCCGCCATGGAAGTCGAGGAATCGATCCGGGGACAGCCGGTAGACGGCGTGATCCTGCTGGTCGGGTGCGACAAGACGACGCCGTCCTTGCTGATGGGTGCCGCCAGTTGCGACGTGCCGACCCTGGCCATCTCGGGCGGGCCGATGCTCAATGGCCGCTATCGGGGCGAGTTGATCGGGTCGGGCACCCATGTCTGGAAGTTCAGCGAAGCGGTCAAGGCCGGCAAGATGACCGTCGACGAGTTCATGAACGCCGAGGCCGCCATGAGCCGTTCGCCCGGCCATTGTATGACCATGGGCACGGCATCGTCGATGGCCTGCATGGTTGAAGCCCTCGGCGTGGGGATGCCCGAGAACGCGGCCATCCCGGCTGCCGACTCGCGCCGTGGAACGCTGGCCCATATGGCTGGGCAGCGCATCGTCCGCATGGTGGAGGAGGACCTGAAGATCTCCAAGATCCTGACCCGCGAGGCGTTCGAGAACGCGATCCGGCTCAACGGCGCCATCGGGGGATCTACCAATGCGGTGATTCACCTGATCGCCCTTGCCGGGCGGATCGGTGTCGAATTGACGCTCGACGACTGGGACCGCCTGGGCTGCGACGTTCCCACCGTGGTCAACCTGATGCCGTCCGGTGAATATCTGATGGAGGATTTTTACTACGCGGGCGGCCTGCCGGTGGTGATCCGTATGCTGGGCGAGGCGGGGCTGCTGCACAAGGACGCGCTGACCGTCAACGGCCATAGCATCTGGGAGAACAATAAGGACGCCCAGAACTACAACACCGGCGTCATCTTCCCGTGGGACAAGCCGTTGACCGACAAGGGGGGGATTGCCGTTCTGCGCGGAAATCTGGCGCCGGATGGAGCCGTCCTCAAGCCATCGGCGGCCTCACCCGAACTTATGAAGCATCGCGGTCGTGCCGTCGTCTTCGAAAACATCGAGGACTACCACGCGCGGATCGCGGATCCCGAACTGGATATCGACGAGACCTGCGTGATGGTGCTCAAGAACTGCGGACCGCGCGGTTACCCGGGCATGGCCGAGGTCGGCAATATGGGATTGCCGCCAAAGGTTCTGGAAAAGGGGATCACCGACATGGTGCGCGTTTCCGACGCCCGGATGAGCGGCACCGCCTATGGCACCGTCGTTCTGCATACGGCGCCAGAGGCCGCGGCCGGGGGTCCGCTGGCCCTGGTGCGTAACGGTGACATGGTGGAGCTGGATGTGCCCGGCCGGCGGCTTCATCTCGACGTCACCGACGCTGAGTTGGCGGAACGGCGTGCTGCCTGGTCGCCGCCCGAGCCGCCGATGGCTGGCGGTTATCAGAAGCTCTACTTCGACCACGTGCTGCAGGCGGATCGCGGCGCCGATCTCGACTTTCTGGTCGGGAAGCGGGGGGCGGACATTCCACGTGAATCCCACTGAGCGTCGGTGCTTTTGCAATGAAGAACCCCGGGACGAAAGGCCCGGGGTTCTTCGTGTTCAAGGTGACATAGAGTCGTCAGCCCACGAACTGGGGCATGAATGTGCGCGGAAGCCACATGATGACTTCGGGGAAAAAGATGACGAACAGCAGTACGCACAACATCGGAAGTAAGATGATTGCGACGTCCTTCAACGCCTGTATCACCTTGATTTCGCCGATCGCGCAGGCGATGAGGAGACACAGACCGTAGGGCGGCGTGACCAAGCCGAAGGCGAGGGAGATAACCCCGATGATCGCGAAATGGATGGGGTTCAGCCCGGCAAACTCGGCCAGCGGCCAAAGGACCGTGCCGAGGATGATAATGGCCGGGATGGCGTCGATGAACATGCCGATGAACAGGAATGCCCCGGCGACGATGAGACCGGTGCTGATGGGGCCGACGCCAAAGGGCTTGAGGAACTCGACGATCGCCAGCGGAATCTTGTAGTAGGCGAGAAGCCAGCCGAAGGCCGACGCGGTACCGATGCAGAAGAGCGAGATTGCCGCGAACCGCGCCGATTCGTAGAAGATCGTGGGAATCTCACGGCCGGAAATCGAACGATACCCGACATATCCGAGAATCAGGGAGTATATCACCGCGATCGCTGAAGCCTCGGTCGGCGTGAAGAAGCCGGCAACGATGCCGCCGACAATGATCAGCGGGGTCATGAGGGGTGGGACCGCCTGGAGGATCGCGAAAAACGCCTCCTTGGCTGACGAGCGCGAATAGATCGGGTAGTGGTAGATCTTCGCGTAGACATACACGGCCAGCATCAGAGAGGTGGCGATAAGCATGCCGGGGATCACGCCGGCAAGAAAAAGCCCCCCGATCGAGACCGTCATGAGGCCACCCCAGACGACCATCAGGATGCTGGGCGGAATGATAACCCCCATCACCGAGGAACACGCGGTAATGGCCACGGTAAAAGAGCTTGAAAAACCCTGCTTTTTCATTTGCGGGATCAGCAACGAGCCGATACCGGCTGCATCGGCCGTGGATGAACCGGAGATGCCCGCGAACAGCATGCTGACGACGACGTTGATGTGTCCAAGCCCCCCTGGAAGGTGACCGACAAGGGCGCGGGAGAGACGAATCAGCCGATCGGTAATGCCGGCGTGGTTCATGATGTTGGCGGCGAGCAGGAAGAAAGGCACGGCCAACAACACGAACGCGTTGTAGGACTTGAACATCTCGTTCATCAGCAGGAACGGCGTCAGCTTTGGATCAAGTATGAAAACTGGAACGCAGGCGATGCCGAGTGCAAAGGCCACGGGGACCCGCAACAGTACGAGACCGATAAAAATTGGAAAAAGAATTCCCGCGACTTCCCAGGCCGACATCAGTCTTCGCTCCACAAAAGCTTGATATTCTCGACCGTTTTCTCGGCCAGGAACAGGATCCAGCTGACGCCGGCCAGGGGCCAAGCAATATAAATGAACACCATGGGCATTTCGGCCATCTCGGAGCGCTGCTGAAGGCTCGACGCGACGAAGCTGTGCCCCCAGAACAGGAAAACCAGCGCGACCAGCAAGATAATGAAATCGACAAAAAGGTTCCGCAGAGCTTCCCACCGTTTGGTTTTCGCCGGCGGCAGTAGGTCGACGGTGAAGTGCGTCCCTTCGCGCACTGCGATGATCGATCCGATGAGAACGATCCATATGAAGCAGAACCGCGCCATTTCCTCGGTCCAGATGTAGCGCGGAATGAATCCGATATAGCTGGAGAAGATCTGCAGGGACACCGGCACGATCAGCAAAATCATGAAGATCGTTAGCGTCAGCTTGAGAAACCGGTGGTAGTAGTCAAGGGCCCGTCGCATTTCCCAATTCCCGGTGAACCGAAACGCGTGGCATTAAGGGACGGTGGAAAGGGGCCGACGGAATCGTGCCCGTCGGCCCCTGTCTTCTGGCGAGATGACCAATCCTTGCCGATCTATTCGACGGTACTGATTGCCTTGAACAGGTCGGCCGCTCCGGCGTCGGCGAAGAACTCCTCAACCGCCGGCGCCATCGCTTCGGACAGCTTGCCGCGTTCCTCGAATGTGATCCGCTTCAGCCATCCGTCGTCTTCCATCTTCTTCAGAAGCGCGGCATCCGAAGTGGTTTCGACGATACGCCCGAAAGTGCCGGCGTCCTTGCCCGCCTGGAGGACCGCTTCCTGCAGTTTGGCCGGAAGCTTCTGGAACGTCTTGTTGGAGAAGCAGAGCGGCCGGATCGTCATGGCGTGTCCGGTCAGGGCGATGTTCGGGCCGACTTCGTAGAACTTCATCTGGAAGATGCCGTTGGCCTCGTTCTCGGCGGCGTCGATGCGACCGGTCTGAATGCCGTTGTAGACCTCGGCATAGGCGATCACTGTCGGTGCCATGCCGGCGGCCTGGAACGCCTTGGTCCAGATCGGAGCGCCCTGCACGCGGATCGACAGGTCCTTGATATCGGCCATGTTCTTGACCGGCTTGTTGACGATCAAGTGACGCGTCGCCCCGCCGCCATAGCCAAGGATGAGAACGTCGGCGCGCTTGAGGATGTCGTCCTCGATCGGCTTCAGCACGCCCGAATCAATCGCTTTGCTCATATGCATCGCGCTTCTCCACAGACCCGGCGGGTCGTAGAGCGTCGCCCACTTCGAGTAGGTCGACATATGCGCAGGCGAGGCGACCGCGTAGTCGACCGAAATGCCCTGAGCCATATAGTTGAAGTAGTCCTTTTCGAGGCCGAGTTCGCTGTTCAAATGCATCTCGAACTCGATGGTATCGGTGCCGACATAGTACAACGGAACCAGCTCTTCGAACTTGCGCATCAACCGGGTGAACGGATGCTTTTCATCGAACTGGCTTGCTCCGACGAGCTTGTAGTCTGCCGCCTGTGCAGTAGCCACGGACAAGAAGCCGGCGAGGACCCCCAGGCCGACCATACGTGAGATGCTCTTTATCATTAAGTCTCCCTCCACGGTCGTTGGCTCAGCAAAGCCAAACTAAAGCCTGAATCGGAATGAATGCAGGCTTTTTGATTGTGTTTGCGAAGTTACGATAGCATCCGCTTTGGGGTGCGTAAACTGCCAATGCGTCGCATGAAGATCGGTGGGAGTAGTCAAATATTCCTGCTATCCTTTTGTTTTTCTTGAGATGATGGGTCGACTTGGGCTATCAGGTCTTGCAACGACAATGCCCGGATTGGCAACAATCATGTTGCCAATCCGGGCATTGTCGCGGAGGAGATTGGTATATCGGATGTGGGAGTCGCTTCGATTCGCGTGCCGTACCGGGCGTGAGCTTCACTGCTAAAAACACCTCCGTAACAGGACGGCGTGTTATCGCTGGGAACCATGAGAAATGAAGGGGGCAGAATGACGAACAGCTTTTCTCTGGCGGGCAAGGTCGGCTTGGTTACGGGTTCCTCGCGGGGGATCGGCTGGGCGGTCGCGCAGCTGCTTGCCGCGTCCGGGGCTCATGTCGTGCTCAATGGCCGCGACCGACCGGCCCTCGACGCGCGAGTGGACGCGCTTTCTTCCGAGGGACTGAAGGCCTCGGCCGCAGCGTTCGATACCACGGACGAGCGTGCTGTCGTTGACGCCGTCGCCGCGATCGCCGAGACAGAGGGGCGGTTCGACATCCTGGTGGCGAATGCCGGAATTGCCCATCGGGCGGCCCTTCATGAGCATCCGATCGAGGATTTTCGTCGGGTGATCGAGACCAATCTGACGGCCTGTTTTACCTTGGCGCGAGAGGCGTCGAAGGCTATGCGAAGCCAGGAATCGGGCCGGATCATATTCGTGGCCTCGATCATGGGCCAGATTGCACGGCCGGGTGTCGCCTCCTACGTCGCGTCAAAGGGCGGTTTGGCATCGCTCTGCAAGGCGTTGGCCGTTGAACTCGGACCGGAAGGCATTACCTGCAACGCGATCTGCCCGGGCTTCACGGCGACGGATATGACGAGACCTCTGCAGGAAAATGCGGAGTTCAATGAATGGGTTGTTGGCAGTACGCCCTTGCGGAGATGGGCCGCCCCTCCGGAGATCGCAGCGGCGGCGCTGTTCCTGGCGTCGGACTCCGCTTCTTTCGTGACAGGTCACCTGCTGACCGTGGATGGAGGCTTTTCGATTAACGCCTGACCCGCCAAGTGGCGGTTGGTTTTGACAGCATGGGGAGGGGATCGGATGGCGACCATTCGCTGGGGAATAATCGGCTGTGGCGACGTCACCGAGGTCAAGAGCGGCCCTGGCTTCCAGAAATCCCATGATTCAGAGCTGGTTGCCGTAATGCGGCGGGACGCGCGGCTCGCGGAGGACTACGCCAAGCGCCACGGTGTCCCTCGATGGTACGACGACGCCCGGCAACTCGTCGCCGATCCTGAGGTGGATGCCGTCTACGTCGCCACTCCGCCATCGGCGCATAAGGAAGGCGTGGCCTTGTGCGCCGAGGCCGGCAAGCCGGTTCTGGTCGAGAAGCCCATCGCGCCGACGTTTCAGGAAGCCGAGGAGACGACCGAGATCTGTCGCCGGGCGGGGCTGCCCATGTTCGTCGCCTACTATCGCCGTGCGATGCCCATCTATCTGAAGGTCAAAGAGCTGATCGACGCTGGTGCGATCGGCACGCCACGCTGTGTCGTGCTCGAGCATTTCGATCGCGCGCCCGAGCCGGGTTTCGACACGGATGGTGTTCCCTGGCGGTTCGTGCCGGAAATCGGAGGCGGTGGTAGATTCGTCGATATGGGATGCCATCAATTTGATCTGTTGGACTTCCTGCTTGGACCCGTGACCAAGATTCAGGGGATGGCGGCAAACCGTGCCGGTCTCTATCCCGCGGAAGACACGGTCGTCGCCTCCTTCGAGTTCGCGAACGGCGCCCTCGGCACGGGGAGTTGGTGTTTTGTCGTGGACAAACAGATGGAGCGGACGCAAGTCCTAGGCACGGCCGGTGAGGTCACCTTCTCCATGTTCGCGCCCGAACCGGTGATCGTCTCGAACGCCGAAGGAACGGTCGAGCACGATATCGGTTATCCACAGCATGTGCACCAGCCGCTGATACAATCTGTGGTCGATCATCTCAACGGCACCGGCACCTGTCAGAGCACGGGCGAGACCGGGTTGAGGGCCAGCTGGGTGATAGACGCCGTGTTGAAAGATTATCGCGAGGGGCGTAAGACTTCCTGACGCTCCTCTTCTGAACGCCATCACGCAACACGCCGTCGAGTGCGGGGCGTGAGCGGCCAACGCGCGGAACATGCCTTAAGTACCGACGGCGCTTGGCGTCGGAAAGCGCTCGATATTTTTATATGACTTTCTTGCGTAGCCATTCAGCGGCGATCGTCGCGACGTTCGCCAATCGCAATTTCGCGATCTTCACGGCCGGAAACGCTTTGTCCCTCGTCGGGTTGTGGGTCCAAAGGCTGGCCGTCGGTTGGCTTGCCTGGGAGCTGACGGGCTCGGGGTTCTGGCTGGGAGCCGTCGCTTTTGCGGACCTGTTCCCGGTCGTTGTCATCGGTCCTTTTGCCGGGGTTCTCGCGGATCGTCTTGACCGGCGGCTAATTCTATTGGTCTGCAAGGGTTTCGCCGCAGTTCAATCCGCCCTTCTCGCCGGCCTAACCGCGGCGGGCTGGATGACGATCGAGATCCTCTTCGCAATATCCCTTTTCCAGGGCATCGTGATCGGCGTCCAGCAAGCCGCAAGGCTGGCCATCGTCCCGAGCCTCGTCGACGCGAAGCATCTCGCCTCAGCGGTGGCCATCAATTCCGTCATCTTCAATCTGGCCCGGTTCGCCGGTCCGGCGCTTGCCGGTTTGCTCATCACCGGACCAGGGGTCGCGGCGGCGTTCGCATTCGGTGCCATAGCCCATGCCGGAGTCGTCGTCGCTTTGCTCTACATTTCGCTTCCCCCGCAGGAGTATGCGACCCGGCGGGGGGTTGTCACCGAATTCCTGGATGGGGTCCGCTATGCCGCCGCTCATCGAGCGATCATGCCGATCCTGGTTCTATCGACGATCTGTTCTCTACTGGCCCGACCTGTATATGAACTCCTTCCCGGCTTCGCCGACGAGGTGTTCTCGCGCGGGGCCGGTGGCTTGGCCACGCTGACGTCGGCGGTCGGGCTGGGGGCCGTCATTGCCGGTCTGTGGTTGGCCCAAAGGGACGGGATGCGCGGCCTCACCATGGTGACCCTTGTAGGGTTCGCGCTGTCCGGGCTGCTGACCGCTTTGTTCGCGATCACGCCCGCATTTTGGATCGGAGTCGCGATCATGGCGGCGTCCGGTGCGGCGATGGTGGTCAGTGGCGCGGGAAGCCAGACCCTGATACAGACAACGGTTGCCGGCCATATGAGGGGGCGTGTTCTCGGGATCTGGGGGATCGTCTTTCGAGGCGGTCCGGCCATCGGGGCGCTGGGGATGGGATGGCTGGCGGAGATGTTCGGCTTTGCGTGGCCGATCGCGCTTGGCGGTCTGCTGAGTGCGCTCGCGGTCCTGTTCCCGCTGCGCCATCGTGCGCGCCTGATCCCTTTAGTCGAGACGGCTAGCCCGACTGCGCAAGGCGAGAGCAAGGCGAAAGCCAAGTCCTTGCCTCAAACCTGACTGGCTTGCCTTCGTCAGAGCATATCGATCAGGCGGCAAGCGCGCGCATCGGCTCGACATATGCGTAGTTGAGGGAGTCGGCGACGCCCTCGCATGTCACCTCGCCGCGATGGATGTTCAAGCCGTTGCGGAGATGCGAGTCGTCCTCAAGCGCGCGCCTGAACCCCTTTTCCGCCAAGGCGACCACATAGGGAAGCGTGGCGTTGGTCAACGCAAAGGTCGAGGTGCGCGCCACGGCGCCGGGCATGTTCGCCACGCAGTAATGCACCACATCATGGGTGATGAAGGTCGGATCCGCATGGGTGGTGGGATGCGACGTTTCGATACAGCCGCCCTGATCGATGGAGACATCGACGACCACTGCGCCGGTCGGCATGTGACGGATCATCTCCTCGGTCAACAGTTTCGGGGCCGCGGCGCCCGGAATGAGCACGCCGCCAATCACCAGATCGGCTCCCGCGACGAGGTCCTCGATCACATGTTCGGTCGAGAAGGCGGTCTTGATCCGGGTTCCGAAATCGTCAACAAGATGACGCAACACGTCGACATTGCGGTCGATCACGGTCACGTCGGCGCCCATTCCGATGGCCATCAAAGCCGCGTTGCGGCCGACGACACCACCCCCCAGGATGACAACCCTTGCCGGTTCGACACCGGGCACGCCACCCAGAAGGAGGCCGCGGCCTCCGCGTTCCTTTTCCAGGCACTGGGCGCCGGCCTGAATGGACATGCGGCCGGCCACCTCGGACATCGGCGCGAGCAACGGCAGGCTTCCGTTCGGCGCGGTCACCGTCTCATAGGCAACACATGTAGCGCCGCTTTCGATAAGGTCGCGTGTCTGCTCGGGATCGGGCGCCAGATGCAGATAGGTGAATAGGGTCTGGCCCGCGCGCAACCGCTGGCGCTCCTCGGCCTGCGGCTCCTTCACCTTGACAATCATTTCGGCCCGCGCGAAGACCTCCTCGGCCGTTTCCACGACCGTTGCGCCCGCCGTTTCGTAATCGCGATCGGACAGGCCGATGCCCTCTCCCGCCCGCGCTTCAACCACAACGGAATGGCCGTGAGCTTGGAGTTCACGGATCCCCGCCGGCACCAGACCGACCCGATATTCGTGGACCTTGATTTCCTTGGGTACACCAATCAGCATTCCTGGCCTCCCCGATCATTCCCGCCTGCCCTGTTTTTCGCTCGGATACGCCCTTAAGAGGGCAGAATCCCACCTACTATACCATGAATTTGTGCGCGTACACTCGCCTCTAGGAAGTTCTGCCAGCCGGTGCCGTTGACTTTCGTCCGCAAGAATTCCTCGCGCCTTTCCATGCTCTAAGCTGGCTGCATCGTGGCATCCGAGGACGCGGCCGGAAGGGAGAAGCGGAACGTCGTGCCGTCACCGTCGTTGGACCGGCCCGAAAGCGTGCCCCCATGTGCCTCGACAATCGAACGGCAGATGGATAACCCCATACCCATTCCGTCCCTTTTGGTCGTGAAGAACGGATCGAACACCCGGTCGGCATTCGCCTTAGGCATGCCCGGCCCCGTGTCATGAACCGCCACTCCAATGCGCCCGTCCGCGGACAACGCTGTCTCTATGGTGAGTTCCCGCGTTTGGGCATCCGTGGAGCTCATGGCCTCCATCGCGTTGCGCGCCAAGTTTACGACAACTTGCTGGATCTGAATTACGTCAGCCATGGCCTTCGGCAGAGACGAATCGAGATTCAGACGTATCCTTGTTCCCGACTGCAGGGCTTCGTTGTTCAGCAGCGCGGCCGCGCCCCGAATGGCGGCGTTGACGTCGATCTCGCTCTTCTCGGTGTCGTTCTTCTGAACAAAACGCCGGATACGGCGAATGATCGCGCCAGCTCGCTCGGCCTGCTCGCCGATCTGGATCAGAGCGGGGAAAAGTATGGTGGGCTCTCGCTCACCTCCGCGCAGACGGCGCAAGCATCCCTGGGCGTAGTTGTTGATCGCGGCGAGGGGCTGATTAAGCTCATGGGCAAATCCCGCCGCCATCTCGCCCATTGTACTCAATCTCGACACATGGGCCAGTTCGCCTTGGAGGAGCCGGGCCTGTTCTTCCGCCTCCTTACGGTCCGTAATGTCGGTGCTTACGCACCCGATGGCCGTGATTTCCTCATTGGGGCCAAAGATCGGGAACTTTACGACGATATGGGTGTGTTCCGTTCCGTCGGCGTAGCGGATATCCATTTCGCGCCGGCTGATCGCTCGCGACTCAAGGACGGTTCGATCATGGTCCTCCACCCTTTTGGCCAATTCGTAGGGCAGAAATGCGTAAGCCTTCCGGCCAATCACACTCTCGGTCGTGGCGCCGTAGCGCCTGAGATACTCCCGATTGACCTCAAGATAGCAGCCTTCGGTATCCTTGAGATAAATGGCGGCTGGAGAATGGTCGATGATCGCGCGTAAACGCTGTTCGCTCAGCCGAAGGGCCTCTTCCGCGCGTTTTCGTCTGCCGATGTTCGTGAGGAGGACGAGGATGAGCCCGCCGAGCACGAGCACCGCCGTGGACGCGATGAGCGCGTAAATCTCGTATCCGCCCTTGACCGCCAGCGCCGAACCGGCGGGGGTATCTCTTCTCGAAAGAAACTGTACTTTTTGAATGGAGGTAGGAGCGGCCTGATCGCGAAATAGTGTCGCCCCAGACTCAAACGTAACCGGGGCGAGGTCATGATCGAATGAGATCAGAAAGCCGGTTGTCCGTGCTGTTGCGCCGCTGCCACTCTCGGCCTCGCCAATCACGGGGTTAGGGTGTCCATGTGCTCCAGTCTCGACGGCCGATAGAAAGGCATTCGCGGCGGAGACGTGGAGATGAGACACCAATAGCAGTGCTACGGTGCATAGTATTCTAACACTCGCCGCCGAACAGCCCGACCGACCGGTAATGGGGCCTTTCCGGACCGACCTGGAATCCAAGTATCCCCCCTCGTCAAACGATACCGCCCGATCCAGATCCCTTCGGAGCATCCTATGCCAGGGAAATCGACGTTCAAACGCATGAACGTCGGATGCGCCAAATCATACCCCTTATTATTGGGATTTCGTTCCCTTCAATTCAAGCGCCAAGTCTATCCTACGCCTTTTCTATCATGTAAATTGCTATTTCGATAGATCCCCAAAATCGCATGCGCGGCAATTGTAATTAAAATAAATGCACCGGCAGTGATTACTTGCGAGGACGGTCGCTCGTTGACCACGAGCCACACCCACAATGGGCCCAGAACCGTTTCCAAAAGGAGGATGAGGGACACTTCTGGCGCTGTCAGGTATTTGGGCCCCAGGAAGATCAGGCCGAAGGCAAGCGGCAGGATCATCAGGCCGAGCACCGCAAGGAGAACCAGATCACGGAGGCCAATGTCTAATGCCGAAGCCCAGGGCCAGGAAACAAGCGCAGCGGCAACGCTGCCATAGGCGAGGGCTGGAAGCGGGTTGCCGCCCCGATCCGTACGAACAGCCACGAGAGCACCCGCCATGGCGATGGCCGTCCCGAGGGCCAGGACGTCGCCGAAGAGTCGTCCGGTCGTCAGGCTTTCAAGCAGGATCGTAAGGATTCCGGCCAGCACAACAGCCACGGCGATCCAGGTCTCCCTTTTTATCGTGTCGTTCAGAAAGGCCTTGCTGAGAAGCGCGGCCACCAAGGGAGACGCGGAGAGAATGACAAGCGTATTTGCCACATGCGTATTGCGGATGGAATGCACGAAGCAGATGGTGCTGACCGCGAAAAGGGCGGCCGCAGCCACTCGTGCCAGCGACGGACGCGAAAAGGCGTCTGACAACTCTCCCTGCTTGGTCAATATGATGCTTACGCCCAGAGCGACGAACACGCCCCGCCACCAGAGCAATGTCCACCCATCGACCGCGATCAGCCGCAGAAAAAGCCCATCCGGACTGAGCAGCACCACCCCGAATATCGTGATGAGTAGCCCCTTGGTGTGGGAGGAATCGACGCTGAAAGGCGGCAACAAATCGCGTCCGGTGAAAGGCAAAATTCACGCAAATCGTCTGGGAGGCCTCGACTTTACACCGGGGGCGTTCTCGTGAACAGGAAAGTTCCAGACCGTCAGGTCGCGGATTATTCTTGGGCAAGGAACTCCGACATATCGGCGCTGGATGGTGCGATATCTCAGCCTGTGCTACGATTTCAATGAAATCGTGGTCAAGGCGGAAGGTAATGCCGCGCCAACAACGACTCCGTTGGGTGGTTTGAATGCCCTTCTCTTTCACGAAAGGCGGTACCATGTGGGCGTTCGTCGCGGTTGCCGTCTTTGCCTTCATCATCCTCTTCAGCCTTCTCGGTTGGACGGTCGAATGGCTGTGGATGGGCGAGCTGGGGTACCGCGGCGTATTCTGGCGAATCAGACTTACCCAGGCCGGCCTTTTCGTGGCGGCCTTCGTTCCAGCGCTCGCCTATTTCGGGATCAACGGCGCGCTTATCGCACGGATTGCCGACAACGCGGAGGCCCAGGGTT
Organism: Rhodospirillales bacterium; assembly: GCA_028281785.1. Classification (GTDB taxonomy): domain Bacteria; phylum Pseudomonadota; class Alphaproteobacteria; order Rhodospirillales; family Shumkoniaceae; genus JANQJG01. The sequence continues at coordinate 2,582 of JANQJG010000154.1, read as the reverse complement.
CAGGGTGGATGCCTCGTCCGACATCCCACACGAAGGGATCGTTGGGCGGGCGTGCGGCCTTGATCCTGATTCCGGCCATCATTGCCTTCTTGGTGGCAGTCTCTTTTGCCGGCGCTTGGGATGAACTCATCAGGCTCACCTTTGCGACTCCGTTTGGCCGGGCGGAGCCCATCCTTGGCCGTGACGCAGGGTTCTATGTTTTCACGCTGCCTTTCTTGGATGTTGTGCAGAACACGGTCGTTCTGGTCACACTGGTCGGCACCGGTGCCCATCTTTTCGTCTATTATCAGTTGGGCTATCTGCGAAGCTGGAAAACCCTTGACGATCGCAGTCAACGTCGGATCCTGCTCGTTGTTTCGATCAACGCCGCCCTTTTCCTCGTTGCCTGGGGATGGGGGTACTATCTGGACCGTTTCGCCCTGTTTTTCGGGTCGGGCGGTGCCGTATTCGGACCCGGTTACGCGGACGTAAAAGTGGTTCTTCCCGCTTTGGGCGTCATGGCGGGCGCGTCCATCGCGCTTGTTGCCGTGCTCGTTCTCGGCATGGTCAAAAACAGGGTCCAATGGCCGCTGCTCGGCGCCGCCAGCTATGTCGTCCTGGGCGTGCTGGCAATCCTCGCGGTGCCGGCCCTGTTCCAGCAATTCGTCGTGAAGCCGAACGAGCTCGACCTCGAGACCCCGTTCCTCGAACACAACATTGCTTTCACGCGGCAGGCGTTTGATCTGGAAGACGTCGAGGAGAGATCCTATCCGGCGATTACGGATCTGACGGTCGACCAGATTCGGCAGAATGAGGATACGCTTCGAAATGTCAGGCTTTGGGATTGGCGCCCGCTACACCAGACCTTCAGGCAGCTCCAGGAGATTCGGCTCTATTACGAGTTCTACAACATCGATGTGGACCGGTATGTTCTGGACGGCGAGGTGCGTCAGGTTCTCCTCTCCGGCCGCGAACTCGCCAATTCACTGCCTTCCCAGGCCGACACCTGGGTCAACCGGTACCTCCAGTACACGCACGGCTATGGGCTGGCGATGAGCCTTGCCGCGCACGAGGACGCGGCCGGCGAGGGGGTGCCCACACTGATCGTCAAGGACCTTCCCCCGGTTGCCGAGGGGGGGCTAAGGGTCGAACAGCCGGCCATCTACTATGGGGAGGAGATGGCCGGTCACCGCGTGGTCTCGACCACGATCGAGGAGTTTCACTATCCCAGCGGCGATGCCAACGTCTACGCGCATTACGATGGCAGCGGCGGGGTACCCCTGTCGTCCTATTGGCGGCGATTGCTGTTCGCTTGGAATCGGCTGGACGTCAATCTCCTGATCTCGTCCTATATCACGCCCGACAGCCGTATCCAGATTTGGCGCTCGGTTCAGGAACGGGTCGCCAAGATCGCGCCATTCCTGAAGCTGGACGAGGACCCCTATCTGGTTGTCAGCGATGGGCGGCTCTTCTGGATCCAGGATGCCTACACCGTTTCCGACACCTATCCCTATTCCGAGCCCATTAACGGCGGCCCGAATTATATTCGCAATCCCGTCAAGGTCGTGGTCGATGCCTATGAGGGAGCGGTCGATTTTTACATGATCGACGAGACGGACCCTATCATCCAGAGCTATCGGGCAGCTTTTCCCTCCCTCTTCAAACCGCTCTCGGAAATGCCGGAGGGCCTGAAAAGGCACCTTCGCTATCCGCGGGACCTCTTCGGAGTTCAGGTCCGCATGTACAAGCGCTACCACATGCAGATCCCGCGGGTGTTCTACAACAACGAGGATCTGTGGACCCTGCCCGAGGAGAAGTATGGGGGACGGTTGGCGCCCATGCATCCTTACTACATCCTGATGCGCCTGCCCGGGGAGACGCAGCTTCAATTCCTGCTGATGATCCCGCTGACTCCCGCCGGTCGGGACAACATGATCGCCTGGATGGGCGCCCGCAGCGATTTTCCAGGCTATGGCGAGCTCATCGTCTACAAGTTCCCCAAGGAGCGGCTGATCTACGGTCCCATTCAAATCGAAGCCCTCATCGATCAGGACACCGTGATTTCCCGGCAGCTCTCGCTTTGGGATCAGAGGGGGTCCAAGGTGATTCGCGGCAACCTGCTGGTCATTCCGATCGAGCACTCCATCCTCTATGTCGAGCCGGTCTATCTGATCGCCGAGTCCCGTGACGTCCCCCAACTGAAACGCGTTATCGTCGCCTACAACAACCGCGTCGAAATGAAGCCGACCTTGGCGGAGGCGATTGAGGCGGTCTTCGGCGCGGGCCTCTCTCGGGACGTTCGAATGCCGCCCGGGGAAGGGCTGAGCGTCGGTGTGCTCGGCCGCCTGAAGGAGAGTGTCGATCGCGCGGAACGGGCACTGCAGGAGGGGGACTGGCCGGCGTTTGGCCGTGCCATGGGCGACCTTAAGCGCCTGCTGGAGGAAGCTGGCGCAGAGGCCCCGGCGCTTTAGTTCTCCGTGAAAAAAAGTCGTTCGCTTTGCTCACTGTACTTTTTTTCAATGGTTACAAGGCGAAATGGGGGTTTGGGGCGGCCCGGCGCCCCCATTTCAGGTGTTGCCAAATCGCAAGCTTTCGGACCGATC
>JANQJG010000134.1 GCA_028281785.1 Rhodospirillales bacterium | reverse complement strand
AGGAGCTTTAGCGCGCTCGTGTGCAGGGCGGGATCGCCGGCGGCAAGGATCGTGCCGTCGGAGTCCAGGCCCAGGGGGTCGCCCCGCCAGTCGGAGACGCGGCCGCCCGCGCCTTCGATGACCGGCGGCAGGGCGCAGTAATCGTAGGGTTGGGTGCCGACATCGAGGACGAGGTCGAGGGTGCCGGAGGCAACGAGGGCGTAGGAGTGGCAATCGCCGCCATAGGTCGTGACGCGTACACTGTCGCGCAGGCGGGCGTAACCGGCCGCCTCGTCCGCCGAGAACGGGTCCGTTGTTGTCGTGCTGATCCAGGCGTTCTCAGGTTTCGGGCAGGCGCGGGTCCGAACGGTTTCGCCGTTAAAGGTCGTGGCCCGGCCGAACGCGCCAACCCAGCGCTCACCGAGCGCGGGGCAGTCGATGACGCCGACAACCGGCACGCCATTCCTGAGCAGCGCAATCAGGGTGCCGAAGAGCGGCCGGCCGATAACGAAGGCCTTGGTCCCGTCGATCGGGTCGAGCACCCAGACCCATTCGGCATCGAGACGGGTGCGGCCATGTTCCTCGCCATAGATGCCGTGCCCGGGGGCCTCGGTTTCGATGATCGCCCGCATCGCGGCCTCGGCCTCGCGGTCGGCAATCGTGACCGGGCTCGCATCGGCCTTGGCATCGACGTTAAGAGAGCTTCGGTAGTAGTGGCGCGCCATGGTCCCGGCGGCGTCGGCGAGACGCCCGGCGAGATCGACAAAGCCGTCGGGGGGCGGCTCGGCGGTGGCGCCCGACGCACTCATGGCAAGGGGGGTGGGTTTTCGGCGTGATCCCGGAGATAGAGGATCACCGCGGCGCGATCGCTGGCCTTGCGCAGGCCGGCGAAGCTCATCTTCGTGCCCTCGACATAGCCCTTCGGGTTGGCCAGGAAGTGGTCGAGGTTTTCGTAGGTCCACTCGCCCGCCATCCCGGCCAGCGCGGCGGAATAGCTGAACCCGTCCTTGGCCGCCTTCGGCGCGCCCACGATGTCCCAAAGATTGGGGCCGACCCTGTGCTGGCCGCCCTGCTCGATCGTGTGGCAGGCCTTGCACCTGTTGTAGACGCGTTCCCCGGCGTCGGCGCTGGCGGCGGCGAGCAGGGGGCCGATCTCCTGCGGCTCCTCGGGCAGCTCGGCCGGCTGCGCTGCCGCCGGGGTGGCCGCTGGCGCCTCAGCGACGCGTGCCGCCTCAGGAACCGGTACCAGGATATCGGCGACGATGTTGCTGCCCCAGACCAGCCAGGCCGAGATAAGGAGGGCAGCCCCGAACTTTTGGAGAAGAGAGAACTCCATCAACAGACCTCTGCGTGAGCGACCTTCGCGGCACGGGGACCTTAGCCGCAAGCCAGCCGCCGTTCAATCTTTGCCCGGGGAAAGCGGTTTAGCTTGACCGCGCACCGGTATATTGTGCAGCCGGCCGGTTTGCCAAGAGAAAACAATGTCCAGGGTCCGTCCATGAGTGCTCCGAGCAGCCCCATCGTCGTGATTCCGGCCCGCATGCATTCGGCGCGGCTGCCCGGCAAGCCATTGGCCGACATCTGTGGCGAACCGATGATCGTCCATGCCTGGCGGCGCGGCGTCGAGGCTGATGTCGGGCCGGTGGTCGTGGCTTGTGCCGAAGCCGAGGTCGCCGAGGTGATCGAGGGGGCGGGGGGCAAGGCGGTTCTGACCCGGCCCGACCATGCCTCGGGCTCGGACCGCGTGCATGAGGCGCTGGAGAAGATCGATCCCGAGCGCCGCCATGACGCGATCGTCAACGTGCAAGGCGATCTGCCGACCATCGAGCGCGAAGCCGTCCGCGCCTCGCTCACGCCGCTCGAGGATGCGGCGGTGGACATTACGACCCTCGTCTCCATCATCCAGGATCCCGGTGAGCGGACCGATCCGAGCGTGGTCAAGGCCGTGGTGTCGCTGGCATCGGGAAGCACGGTCGGTCGCGCCCTCTATTTCAGCCGCGAGATCGTGCCCGGCGGTGACGGACCGCTCTATCATCATATCGGGCTCTATACCTACCGACGCGCCGCGCTAGACCGTTTCGTCGCGCTGCCCCGCGGGGTACTGGAGGCGCGCGAGCGACTCGAGCAGCTGCGGGCCCTTGAGCAGGGCATGCGCATCGATGCCGCGCTCGTTGACACCGTGCCGCTCGGCGTCGATACTCCGGCCGACCTGATCAAGGCGCGGCAAATCCTGGCGCCGCGCCGCAGCTCGCCACGCGACGGAACCCGATGATGACCGACCCGCGCAAGACCATCGCCTTCCAGGGCGCGCCCGGCGCCTACTCGGATCTCGCCTGCCGGACCACCCGGCCCGAGATGGATACCCTCCCCTGCCGGTCGTTCGAGGACACCTTCGCGGCGGTGCAGGACGGGCAGGCGGTGCTGGCGATGATCCCGATCGAGAACTCCATCGCCGGCCGTGTCGCAGACATTCACCACCTGATGCCGGGCTCGGAGCTGCACATCATCGGCGAGCATTTCCAGCGGGTCGACCACCACCTGCTCGCGGTGAAGGGGGCAAAGATCTCCGACATCACCCATGTCTACAGCCATATCCACGCCCTCAATCAATGCCGCCAATTCCTGGCGGAGCGGGGGATCGAACCCGTGGTCAGCGCCGATACCGCCGGCGCCGCGCAACAGATCGCGCAATCGGGCGACAAATCGCAGGCGGTGATCGCATCCGAGCTGGCCGGGGAAATCAATGGCCTGATCTCGCTGAAAGCCAACATCGAGGACAGCGAACAAAACACCACCCGCTTCCTCATCATGTCGAAGGAGCCGATTGTTCCCCATCCCAAGGCCGGGCCGTGCCTGACCTCCTTCATCTTCCGGGTGCGCAACGTGCCGGCGGCCCTGTTCAAGGCGATGGGCGGGTTTGCCACCAACGGCGTCAACATGACCAAGCTGGAAAGCTACATGGCCGGCCATCAGTTCGTCGCTGCCCAGTTCTACGCCGATATCGAGGGCCATCCCGAGCACAGGAGCGTGCGCCTCGCCTTGGAGGAATTGGCCTTCTTCACGCGCGAAGTGAAGATCCTGGGCACCTATCCGGCCCATCCCTACCGCCTGCAGAACAACGGCGACGACGGGGAGTAGTTTCCGCTTCCCAAACGGCTCCGGGCTCCCGCTCAGGTGACGCGCAGCACCGCGGCCTCGTCGTATAGGGTAGGGCCGGCCGGACGAAGCGCGTGGTATTGGTTACGTAATGGAGGGCGCAGGCCCGCCGCCAGCGGTCCGAGGTGTTGTCGATCGTGAGATGGCCCAGGGCCCGATAGATCGTGAGCTGAGAGTCGGTCAGTGACATCGCGGGATGTCCCGTCACAAATGAGAATAAGTAACTAAATAGTTACTATAGGCGTGGCGATTTCAAGAATGTTTTTGCGAGTGGCCTGGGACGGGTCATGCCGCGAGGAAGCGGAGCACGACCTGGCGAATATGGGAGCGCCAGGCGGAAAGGGCGCGCCGTGACCGCAGGTCGCGGTCGAAAAAGACCGACAGCGTCGCATTGTTGGACAGATAGAAGTAAGCGAGGCCGGCGATCGTGAGATAGAGGGCGCTCGGCTCGATTCCGGGCCGGAAAACACCGTCGGCGACGCCGCGGCGCAGCACCCGCTCGATCATCGCCTCGAAGGGCGGATGCATGCCTCGGGCCTTGGCAGAGCCGGTCAAATGTCGCGCGCCGTGGAGATTCTCGCTGTTGAGCAGGGTGATGGACTGCGGATTTTCGAGATAGTAGTTCCAAACGAAATCGATGAGACGTTCGATCGCCTTCGCCGGCGGATGTCGGTCGAGATCCAGGGACTCCTCGGCCCTGCAAATGGTCTCGTAGATGTTTTCCATCACCGCCCGGAACAACGTGTCCTTGCCGCCGAAATAGTGATAGATCATGCGCTTGTTGGCGCCGGAGCGCGAGGCGATTTCGTCAACGCGGGCGCCGCCCAGCCCCTTGGCCGCGAACTCCTCGGTGGCAGCCTGGAGAATGGCGTTCCGGGTCTTTTCGGGATTTCGTGGGCGCCTGGGCCTTGGCGTTTGCGGCCGCCCGGCCGGGCCGGCGGCTGGCGAACCGGCCAACTTGGTCACGGCCAGTTTCCTCCTTCGGCCAGCCACTCCCTGATCAGCCAGAGCGCGATCGAATCCGGGCGCGGAAGACGTTTCCCGGCCTCCGGCATACGGGCGATGTCGTCCGGGGTGAACCAGGCCGCGTCCGCCAGCTCGTCAGGGTTGAAGGTGATCTCGGAGGTGACCGCGCGGGCCCGGAACCCGAGCATCAGCGAGCTTGGAAACGGCCAGGGCTGGGAGGCCCGATAGCGGACATCGGTCACCCTTACGCCAGCTTCCTCCCAGACTTCCCGGGCAACCGCCTCCTCCAGGCTCTCGCCTGGCTCGACGAAGCCGGCGAGGGTCGAATACATACCCGGCAGAAAGCCGTGCTTGTGGGCGAGCAGCGCGGCCTCGCCTTGAGGACCCTCGCGGGTTACGAGCATGATCACGGCGGGATCGGTGCGGGGGAAGTGGCTGCGGCCGCAGCCGGGATCCGTACATTTCCGGACATGCCCGCCCTGCCTGGATTCGGTGGGACTGCCGCAGTCGCCGCAAAAGCGGTGCCGGCGATGCCAGTAGAGGATGCCCCGGGCATAGGCGAGCAAGGCGCCTTCGTCCCGCGGCAGAGTAGGGGCGGTCTGACGGAGATCGAGGAACTCGGCAGGGCCGGGAGAACCGTTGAAGGCCGGTTGGTCCTCGCCCGGAACGTCGACCGCGAAGACCGCCACCGAGCCGTCGAGGCCGAGCAGCGCCACCTCTTCGGCCATCGCCAGTGCGTCCCGCGCCAAGGGCCCCGTCAGCGCCACTGGGCAGGGCGCGCCGTCAGCGCGCATCAGGTTGCGGTCATGCCACACCGGCAGCACGCGGGTCGTGTCATCCCGGAGCTTCCGCGCGATCCAGTCCCGGTCGCGGCGGCGGTCATCGACGCGGTCAACCGAGCCGCCGGTGTAGTAGATCCAGTGTGGCATGGCGCGAACCTGACACAAGCCGTGTCGGCAGGCAACGACATCCCTTTCCCCGGGGAGCGGCCTCGGGGTCGAAAGCGCCGTCCACGGGTGGTTTCAATTTGACGGGCACCGGGACAATATGCGAACGGAAGATGATCGGTGAACGGCACAGGATGGGCAGGACCATGACCTCACGGACGATCATGGCGCTGGTGTTCTCCCTGACGCTCGCGGGATGCGCGGTGGGCGACACGACCCGGGCTCCCGGAGACGGGCCGGGCGCCTTTTCCGGCCCGCCGGCGAACGCCACCGAGCGGGTCGAGCAGGCGGATTGGTCACGGGCCGAGAAGCTGGTGCTCCGCGTCCGCCAGAACCGGTTCGATCCGCTGGTGCTGACCTTGCAAGAAGGGCGGGCCTATGTCCTGACCCTCGTCAACGGCGATGACGTCGACCACACCTTCTACGCCCCCGACCTGTTCGAGGCGATCGCGGTGCGGTCCCTGTCCGGCGCGGAACAGCCTGTTACGCCCGAGACGGGCCTTGTCGCCGTCGGCCTGCCGGCCCGGGCGAGCCGGGAACTGGCCTTCGTAACGGTTCGCGACGGGCGCTACGAGTTCAGTAACGGGGGGTTGAACCTCTTCGCCTTCGGCAAGATCGGCGTGGTCGTGATCGAGTGGTCAGGACAGCTTTAGGCATGCGGCTTTTCGTTTGACGCTTGCGCGGGGTGCCCTCGGACTTGATATAATCAATCCGGGAGGCTGGCGGCGGACGGATCCCTCGCCAACCCGGTCAGGTCCGGAAGGAAGCAGCCGTAACGAGTTTCGGTCCGGGTCGTTGTTCAGTCTCCCGCCTTGAGCATGCCTGATAACGTCATGCTCTGGCTCTTCGATCCCCTCCCGATGTCGACATAATTCACCCGGCGGGGCGCCGATGGACGATCAGAACCTGATTCCGGACTCCAGCGCAAAAGCGAGAGAGGACGCCGAGAAGACCGGCCCATATCGGGTTCTGGCCCGCAAGTATCGCCCGACCACCTTCGCCGAGCTGATCGGCCAGGAGGCGCTGGTGCAGACGCTCACCAACGCCATCCAGTCCGGCCGCCTAGCCCATGCCTTTTTGCTGACCGGCGTGCGCGGGGTCGGCAAGACGACGACGGCGCGGCTGATCGCCCGCGCGCTCAACTGTGTCGGGCCCGACGGCAGCGGCGGCGCCACCATCGATCCCTGCGGGGTCTGCGAGCACTGCCGCGCGATCGCCGAAGACCGCCATATGGACGTGATAGAGATGGACGCGGCCAGCCGCACCGGCGTCGACGACATCCGCGAGCTCATCGAGGGCGTGCGGTACCGCCCGACCTCGGCCCGCACCAAGATCTACATCATCGACGAAGTGCATATGCTCTCGAAAAGCGCCTTCAACGCGTTGTTGAAAACGCTGGAGGAGCCGCCGGAGCATGTGAAGTTCGTCTTCGCGACGACGGAGATCGGAAAGGTTCCGGTCACGGTGCTCTCGCGCTGCCAGCGCTTCGATCTGAGACGGGTGGACATGGAGACGCTGTCCACCCATTTCGGGCAGATTGCCGACGCCGAGGGCGCGCGGATCGCGCCCGCCGCGCTGCATCTGGTCGCCCGCGCCGCCGACGGTAGCGTGCGCGACGGGCTGAGCCTGCTTGACCAGGCCATCGCCCATTGCGAGGGCGAGATCGGCGAGGACCAGGTGCGCGGCATGCTGGGGCTGGCCGACCGCACCCAGACCTTCGAGCTCCTCGACTTCGTGTTGCGTGGGGACGCGAAGGCGGCGCTTGAGCTTCTCGACCGGCAATACATCGCCGGCGCCGACCCGGCGGTGGTGCTCGAGGACATGCTGGAGCTCGTGCACTGGCTGACGCGGGTGCGGATCGTTCCCACGGCCGCCGAGGATCCCGGCGTCCCCGAGGCCGAACGCGTGCGAGGTCGGGAGATAGCGGCGGGCCTCTCCATGCCGGTGTTGACCCGGGCCTGGCAGATGCTCCTGAAGGGGCTCGGCGAGGCGCGCCTGGCGCCGTCGCCAAGGCAGGCGGCGGAAATGGTGCTGGTGCGGTTGGCCCACGCGGCGGAGCTGCCGACGCCCGCGGAGGCGCTGGCGAGGCTCGCACCCGGGGAGAGCCGCCCGGTGGAGACAAACGCGGAACCGGCGCGCCCAAGCACGCCACCACGAGCGAACCGCGCCCAGCCAGAATCGACGGAGAGTCGGACACCGGAAAGCGGCCCGGCGATACCCGCCGCGGCGTCCGCGCCGGCGGTCAAGGAGGAACGGCCGGCCCCGCCCGAGGAAGAGACATCGGCCGATGAGGTTCCTCCCGGTCCGACGAGCTTCCGCGAGGTCGTCGATCTCGTGCTTGAGCGCAAGGAAATGATTCTCCATACGAATCTGACGGCGAATCTGCATCTGATCGATTTTGAGGCGGGGCGTATCGTTTTTCGCCCGGCGGATCATGCCCCGACCGATCTGGCCCATCAGCTCAGCCGCTTTCTCAACGAGGTGACGTCCCGGCGGTGGACCGTGACGGTTTCGAACGAGACCGGCGACCCCACCCTCAAGCAGCAGGCCGAGGCGGAAGCCGCGGCGCGCCTCTCGGAAGCCCAGCGCCATCCCCTGATCCAGGAGGTCATGGAGACCTTCCCGGGGGCCAAGGTCGAGACCGTGCGCCCGGCGGCCGCGCTAGCGGAGGACGCGACTGAAGAACCGGACGAGACGCCGGAGACGGACTGAGGTTTCGCGGCAGGGGGTTCCGCCGCGTTACAGCGTGAACCGGCGGTCCGAGGACTCGCCCCAGGCCTCGAGGAAAGCGAGGAGATGCGGGCGCTCCGCCCCCTCGGTCTCGATCATGGTGACGAGATCGGCCACCGCCCGGTTGTAGGCATCGCGGGCCAGGGCGCCGCGATGCATCTGAAGGCGCAGATAGACGAGATAGGTGTTGAGCACGTCGGTCTCGCAATAGTCACGAATCTCCGCGATGCGGCCGGCGTCGTAAAGCTCCGACACCTGATCGCCGGAGGTTCCGAACTTGCCGGGAAAGCCGAGCACCGCGCAGACCTCGTTCAAGCGCACGCGGGCCGAGGCGCCATAGTCCGACAGCACTTCGAGAAGGTCGCAATGCCAATCGGCGGCGTAGCGGCTGTTATAGCCCTGCCAGCGGTCGCCAGCGTTGTAGAGATAGGGCGTGGCGATGCCGTGCATCATCGCGCGGTATTTGAGAACCGGCAGGTCGAAGGTGCGGCCGTTGAAGGAGACGAGGCGCGGCCGGTGGCGCTCGAAAAACTGGAAGAAGCCGGCGACCAGATCGTGCTCGGGCGAGTCCGGCGTGCCGCCGGAACGGAGCTCCTGCAGGTAGTAGACCTCGCTGCCGTCCTCGCGATCGATCTCGGCGCGCAGGAAGCTGATCGCGACGATCCGGTGAAAGGGCTGGCGCGGGAAGGAGTTTCGCCCCTCGGTGATCTCCAGATGGTAGCGCTCGATCTCGGCGCGCCGGGCAGCGATATCGGGCTCGGCGAAGCCGGTCAGATTGGGAACGGCCTCGGTATCCGGGACGGTTTCGATGTCGAAGACAAGGAGGGATCGGTGCGTCATGACTCCCGCCCGCGCTCCTGCTATACACAGCGGCGATGAGAGACCCTCTTAGCATGCACGGACCCGGGAGTTGACAAGGGAATGAAAAATCTTGGCCAGATGATGAAGCAGGCCCAGGAGATGCAGACCCGGCTGGCGGAAATGCAGGCCAAGCTCGGCGAGATCGAGATCACCGGCGAGTCGGGCGGCGGGCTGGTGCGGGTGACGCTGTCGGGCAAGGCCGAGGCGCGCCGGGTCAGCATCGACCCGTCCCTGGCCGGCGCCGACGACCGGGAGGTGCTCGAAGACCTCCTGGTCGCCGCCTTCAACGACGCCAAGGGCAAGGTCGAGGCCCATGTGGCGGAGAAGATGAAGGACCTCACCGGCGGCCTGGAGTTGCCGCCTGGGTTCCAGCTGCCCTTCTGACGAACCGCGCGCGCCGCGCTGAGCCCCTCGCGATGGCACCGACCGATCTCGACCGGCTGATCCAGCTCCTGGCCAAGCTTCCGGGCCTGGGCCCGCGCTCGGCCCGTCGCGCGGTGCTGCATCTGCTCAAACGCCGCGAGGCCTTGCTCGTGCCCCTGGCCGACGCCCTGAAGGACGCGGCGGAGTCGGTGAAGGGCTGCACCGTCTGCGGCAATCTGGACACGAGCGATCCCTGCGCGGTGTGCATCGACCCGCGCCGCGACCCCTCCTTGATCTGCGTGGTCGAGGACGTCGCCGACCTGTGGGCGCTGGAGCGAACCGCCGCGTTCCGGGGGCGCTATCACGTGCTGGGGGGGACGCTCTCGGCCCTCGACGGTATCGGGCCTGAGGATCTGAACGTTCCCGGGCTGGTCGAGCGCGCCCGCGGGCCCGAGGTCACGGAGGTGATCCTGGCAACCAGCGCGACCGTCGACGGCCAGACCACGGCCCATTACATCGCCGACTGCCTCTCCGATTGCGGGGTCGCCGTCTCGGGCCTCGCCCATGGGGTTCCCGTGGGCGGCGAGTTGGACTATCTGGACGACGGAACGTTGAGCGCCGCGCTCAAGGCGCGCCGGCCGGTCTAGAGTATTATGTCATTAGGTCTAGCCCGGCGTCGTAGTCGGCGGTGCCCAGGCGGAAGAAGGCCAGGTGCTGGCCGTAGTGGAAGGCCGTTCCCTCGGGTTTGAGGCCGATCTTCATGATAACGTTTTGAGAGGCAAGGTTGTCCGGGTGGGCCACGGCGACGACCGGATCGATGCCAAGAACCCGGATTCCATGGTCGAGCACGCGGCGCGCCGCCTCGGTCGCGATGCCATGCCCCCAGGCGGTCCGGACATAGCGGTAGCCGATTTCCATCAGGCCCGACTCCTCGAGCGGAAAGATTCCGCACCATCCGAGGAAGCCGGGGGCGGTTTTCCATTCGACCACCCAAACGCCGCCGCGCTCCGGCCAGCCCGTGGCGATGCGCCGGCGGATCTCATTACGGTGGCCATCCGGGTGGGGCGGATGATCCCCGAAGATGTAGCGATGGACCTCGGGATCCATGTCCATGGCCAGATTGGCCTCGACATCGGCCATCACCCGCGGCCTGAGGCGCAGGCGACCGGTCTCCAGCGTGGTTTCGTACATGGCCCCCTTCCCGGCTGATCCGTTCCGATATGTGTGGGGCCTTGCACAGATCAACCAGGGGCCGCTACTTGACGTTCCTTTGACAGCCGACAGCGTGAAAGTTTTGTTTCATGCCTGCGATAACCGCCAAGTGAGGCTATGGTCTCGCCCGGCTCGCGATCAAAAGGACGGAACCGCGCGCATGGAACGATCATCACCCTGGCAGGTCTTCACCGTGTTCCTTGGCCTCGGCTGCCGCTGCTTCGGCGGGCCGGTCGCCCATATCGGCTATTTCCGGGATGAGTTCGTGGCTCGGCGGGGATGGATGGACGAGCGCAGCTATGCCGATCTCGTCGCGCTCTGCCAGTTCCTTCCGGGGCCGGCGAGCAGCCAGGTGGGCATGGGAGTCGGCATCTCGCGGGCCGGGCCGGCGGGAGCCCTGGCCGCCTGGATCGGCTTTACCGCGCCCTCGGCCCTGCTTATGATCGCCTTCGCCTACGGCGTGGTCGAGCTGGGCGACGCGCTGGGCGGGGGCTGGCTTCAGGGCCTCAAGGCGATGGCGGTTGCGGTGGTCGCGCAGGCCTCATGGGGGATGGCCCGCAGCCTCTGCCCCGACCGGCCGCGCCAGACCCTAGCTGTGCTGGCGACCATCCTGGTGCTGCTCTGGCCCGGGGCCTGGGGGCAGATCGCAGCGATTATCGGCGGCGCGATCCTCGGCCGGCTGGTGCTCGAGGGCAGCACGGGCAACGGCGAGAAGCGCCGGCTCTTCCCGGTCAGCCGGGGGTTCGGCATCGCGGCCCTGGTCGCCTTCTTTGCGCTGCTGTTCGGCTTGCCCGCGCTGGTGACGGCCGTGCCGGTCCACGGCCTTGCCGCCTTCGACAGCTTCTACCGGGCGGGATCGCTGGTGTTCGGCGGCGGACATGTGGTGCTGCCGCTGCTCCAGGCCGAGGTGGTTCCGCCGGGCTGGCTGGACGCCGATACCTTCCTCGCCGGATATGGCGCGGCCCAGGCGGTGCCGGGCCCCCTCTTCACCTTTTCGGCCTATCTCGGCACGGCGATGTCACCCGGCGGTGGCTGGGCGTTCGGCCTGCTCTGCTTGGCCGCGATCTTCCTGCCGTCCTTCCTGCTGCTCTATGGCACGCTGCCCTTCTGGGATGCACTACGCACCCAGCCGGCTGTGCAGTCGGCGCTGGGGGGGGTCAACGCCGCCGTGGTCGGCCTTTTGCTGGCGGTGCTGTTCACGCCCATGTGGACGACGACGATCCGCGGGACCGAGGACTTCGTTCTCGCGCTCGCCGCCTTCGCGGCCCTGGTCACCTACCGGGTGCCACCCTGGCTGGTCGCGATCCTCGCGGCCCTGGCGGGCGCTGGGTTGGCGGCGCTCTAAATGGGGTCAGGACGCGTCCGCCTCGGCCTTCTCGACCTGGAGGGTCGTGCCTTCGATGCCGACGACTTTCACTCTCGTTCCGGCCGGGGTGTCCTCGCCGCTGACCTTCCAGGCGCCGTCGCCGACCTTGAGGCGGCCGACGCCATTGACGATGTCCTCGTCCAGGGTGAAGACGCGGTCGATATATTGCCGGCCGCGACGGTTGAGATCGGGATGATCCTCCGGCCGCGTTTGCCGGCGCGCCCATACGCGGCCGCCGGCGATGGCAATGACCGACAGCACGGCGAACAGCATGACCTGGTACTGCCAGCCGAGCTCGGCAAAGGCCGGGACGCTCAAGCCGGTGAGGATGGCGGCGATGGCGATCCACATCAGGAAGTTGCTGGATGTCAGCAACTCGAAGATGAAAAGGACCACCCCGAGGATCAGCCAGTGCCAGAAGGTCAGCGACTCGAAAAACGGCATGGCAGCCTACTCCCCGGCACTTACCGTGTTGCCGCGCTGCCAGGGCCGGTCACCACCGCTTGGCGGCTTGCTACCGCCACCGGGTCCGAATGCCTCGCGAGCGAGTTCGGCGATACCGCCGACGCTGCCGATGAGGCTGGCGGCTTCGAGGGGCAGGAAGATGACCTTCTGGTTGCGGGCGGAGGCGATGCCCTGCAGGGCATCGGTGTATTTCTGGGCGACGAAATAGTTGAGCGCCTGGACATTGCCGCGGCCCACGGCCTCGGAGACCATGGCCGTCGCCTTGGCTTCGGCCTCGGCCTCGCGTTCGCGCGCCTCCGCGTCGCGGAAGGCGGCTTCCTTCCGGCCCTCGGCTTCGAGGATGGCCGACTGTTTCTCGCCCTCGGCCTTTAGGATCTGCGATTGACGCTCGCCCTCGGCCTCGAGAATGGCGGCGCGTTTTTCCCGTTCCGCCTTCATCTGCCGGGCCATGGCATCGACGAGGTCGCGCGGCGGCGAGATGTCCTTGATCTCGATCCGAGTTACCTTGACGCCCCAGGGGTTGGTTGCCTCGTCGACGACGGTGAGTAGCTGGGCATTGATCGTGTCGCGCTGGGAGAGCAGTTCGTCGAGATCCATCGAGCCCATCACCGTACGGATATTGGTCATGGTCAAGTTCAGGATGGCGAGTTCGAGTTGCCGCACCTCATAGGAGGCGCGGGCCGCGTCCAGCACCTGGTAGAACACAACGCCGTCGACCGTGACCATGGCGTTGTCCTTGGTGATGACCTCCTGCGAGGGCACGTCGAGGACCTGCTCCATCATGTTCATGCGGGCTCCGATGCGGTCGATGATCGGCGTGATGACGTTGAGGCCGGGTGTCAGCGTTCGGACATACCGTCCAAACCGTTCCAGCGTAAATTCATAGCCTTGCGGGACAACCCGCACACTCAGGAAAACCAGGATGAGCGCAAAAACCAGAACGACAAGGACGAAGATCGAGAACTCAGAGACAATCGGCATGTTTCCACTCCCAAAACACGGCAGAACCGCGCGAAAGAGGCGCGTCTAGAGCATTTCTCGCTCCAGGCGTTCTCATTGGCGCCGGAACATAGCACAAGAAGATACCGGTTTCGTTAAAATTGGATAATTTGGGATTACTCGCTCGAAAGTTGCCGGGCCGGCGGCTCCAGCTCCTCGGCCGGGCTGTCCTCGCCGAGCTCGATCTCTTCGATGCGCTCGGCCCAGCGCGTCACCTTGTCGGTGGAAATGCGAATCTGGCGGATGTCGTCCACGGTCTGGTCGAAATGCCGGTTGAGCCGGCCGACCCGATCGTCGAGGCGGCCGATATCCTCCAGGAGCTTCCGCACCTCGGCCTGGATGACGCCGGCTTGCTCGCGCATCCGCGCGTCCTTCAACACGGCGCGAACGGTGTTGAGGGTCGCCATCAGCGTCGTCGGCGAGACGATCCATACCCGCCGCCGATAGGATTCCTCGATGACATCCCGGAAATTGGAATGGATCTCGGCATAGACCGCTTCCGAGGGCAGGAACATCAAGGCCGACTCCGCGGTCTCGCCGGGGAGAATGTATCTCTCGGCGATGTCCTTCAGATGCTTGACGACGTCGGCGCGAAAGGCACGACGTGCCTCGACCATGGCGCGCTCCTCGCTGGCCTCGCGAAGGGCGACGTAGCTTTCGAGCGGGAACTTGGCGTCGATGGCGATGGGCCCCGGCGGGTTCGGCAGCTTGAGCAGGCAATCGACGCGGGTCCCCCTGCTGAGGGTTACCTGAAGCTCATAGGCCGAGCGCGGCAGGATGCTGGTGACGATGTCCTGAAGCTGGATCTCGCCGAGGGCGCCACGCGCCTGCTTGTTGGACAGGATGTCCTGGAGCCCCACCACCTGCTGGGAGAGGTTGGCGATGTTCTGCTGCGCGCGGTCGATGACGGCGAGCCGGGTCTGGAGCTCCTTGAGGGTCTCGCCGGTCTTCTCGGTCTGCTCGGCAAGGCCGTCTCCCAGCCGCTTGCCGAGGCCGTCGAGTCGCTCGTTGACCCCGGACTGGGCCTGCTGCAGTCGGCCGCCGAGATCGGCCTGAAGCATCACCAGTTTCTGGCTGAGATCGGCGAGCTGCGATTCGAGGGCGGCGCGACCAGACCGCTCCCCGCGTCCCCGCAGGACGACAAAAAGGACGAGCGCGGCGGCAAAAAACGCCAACGCCGCCCCGATCCAAAGCATCGGTTCGTTCACGATTGGCCTCCCATGGCGGAGCACAGCTTGCACGAGCGCGATTTGAAACGCAAATTTGGAAGGAACAATCGCGTCACATCAGCACCGGGAGAGAAACATGCGTCGTTGGATCTGGGCGGCAGGCATGGCCGCCGCGATGTCGGCCGCCACGGCCATGGCCGAAGAGGAATACGTCACGACGCCGGAGGATCAGACTGGCCTCGCGCTCACGATCTATGCGCAGGGTCTGGGTCTGGTGAAGGACAGCCGCGAGCTGGCGCTGATCGAAGGTGAACAGGCGATCGCCTTCGAGGGGGTGAGCGCGGGGCTGATCCCGTCGAGCGCCCTGCTGCGCGGCGGCGATGGGGTCGTCCTGCGCGAGCAGAACCTGGAATACGACGTGCTTTCGGCGCAGACCCTGCTTGAACGCTCGATCGGACGCACCGTCCGTATCGCCCGCCTCCACCCGACAACGGGTGAGGACCTGATCGAGGAGGCCGAGGTGCTGGCGGCGGAAAACGGCGTGGTGCTCAAGATCGGCGACCGGATCGAGGCCGGGATGCCCGGCCGCCTGATCTTCGACTCCGTGCCCCAGGATCTGCGGCCCCGGCCCACACTGGTCATGCGGGTGCAGGCGGCGACGTCGGCGACCAATGCGCTCGAACTGAGCTATCTGACCGAAGGTCTGACTTGGCGCGCGGACTACGCGGCCGAGCTCGATCCCGACGGAGAGAGCCTCGACCTCAGCGCCTGGGCCTCGCTCGGCAATACGACCGGCACCGACTTCGCCAATGCCGAGGTTCAGCTCATCGCCGGCGACGTGCGCCGGGAAGCCATGAAATCGGCCGTGCAGATGCTCGAGACCGCGCCCGTCGCAGCCGGGGCCGCGCCGAGGGCCATGGTCGCGGACATGGGCGAAGAAGCGGTCGGTGACGTCCATCTGTATACCCTGCCCCGCCCGGTCACCCTCAAGAACCGGCAGACCAAGCAGATCGCGCTGATGAGTTCTTCCGGCGTACCGGTTGCGCGCGAATATCTTTACGAGCACTGGCTGCCGCCGGGCAAGCAGCGGGCCTTCGAGCCGCCGGTCGAGCATCCCCATGTCCGTTTGAGCTTTGAGAACGAGAAATCGGCGGGGCTCGGTGAGGCGCTGCCGGCTGGCTTGGTCCGGGTGTATGAGCGGGATTCCCGCGGCCGCATCCAGTTCACAGGAGAGCGGAGCATCCGTCACACGCCTAAGGGCGCCGCCGTGAGGCTGGCACTGGGACAAGCCTTCGACCTGACCATCCGCAACCTGCAGACCGATCATCGGCAGCAGGCGCTGCCCCAGCGTACCTTCGAGAGCGCCCATGAGGTGACGATCGAGAACGCCAAGGACGAGGACGTCACGGTGACGGTCGTCGAGCATTTCCCGGGCGACTGGACGATCCTCGAGGAGAGCCACGTCCATGAGAAGTCCGCCGCCGGCCAAGCGCGATGGCAGGTGCCGGTACCGGCGAAAGGCGCGGCCACCCTGGCATTCCGGGTCCAGGTCAGCCGGCCGCGTTGAGAGGGTCCGGAGTCGCGATTCTTGACGGCGGGGCCCGGCCAGCCTATCTGGACGGAACAGGCTGACACGGCAAACGCGAAGGATATGGCCGTTCTTTCCCTCGTCATCGCGCCCGATCCACGGCTCAAGGCCAAGTGCGACCCGGTCAAAAGGGTGGACGCGGACATCAGCAGGCTGATGGACGACCTTCTGGAGACCATGAAGGAGGAGAACGGGATCGGCTTGGCCGCGCCGCAGGTGGGAATTCTCAAGCGCATCATCGTCGTCGGCGCCCCGCGCGGCGAAGCCGACGATGATGGCGAGGGCCGATCGACCGATCCCCTGCGTATGGCGGATCCGGAGATCGTCTGGGCCTCGGAGGAGACCGCGACCCGTGACGAGGGCTGCCTGTCCCTGCCCGATCACTTCGCCGAGGTAACCCGGCCAGCCACGATTCGCGTCCGCTACCGGGACCAGGACGACGAGCTGCGGGAGATCGAGGCCGACGGCTTGGCGGCGACCTGTATCCAGCACGAGATGGACCATCTTGACGGCGTGCTGTTCGTCGATCACATCTCGGCCCTGCGGCGCCGGATCATCCTGCGCAAGCTCGCCAAATCCAAGCGCCAGAACGGACCCGCCGCCGCCGCGGCGGTGTGAACGGAAAAGGCGCGCGGGACACTCGCGGCGTCCCCGGCGATCCGCTATGATCGCGCCGAATCGCTGGGAATTGGAGGAAACACACCGTGAAGCTCGACCGGGTCAACGTCACCATCGAGGGCGGCGAAGACACGCCCCTGCCGCGCATGCTGCCCGTCGAGCAGCATTTCCCGCGCGAGGCCATCACCGATGTGCCGGCGGCGGTGCGCGCAGCGCTTGAGGGCGTGCCGCGAAGCGATGTCCGGGGCCGGCGCATCGCCATTACGGCGGGCAGCCGCGGCATCCCCCATATCGTCGAGACCCTGGCGACGGTGGTGAACGTGTTGCGGGAATGGGGCGCCGAACCCTTCCTGGTGCCGGCCATGGGCAGCCATGGCGGCGCGACCGCCGAGGGCCAGCTCGAGCTGCTCGAAGGCTATGGCATCACCGAGGCGAGTGTCGACGCGCCGATTCGTTCCTCCATGGAGGTGGCGGAGACAACCGAGGTCGACGGCGTGCCGCTGTATTGTGACCGTAACGCCCATGGGGCCGACGGCATTGTCGTGGTCAACAAGATCAAGCCGCACTCCAACTACAAGGGCGACTACGAGAGCGGGCTCTGCAAGATGATGGTCATCGGCCTCGGCAAGCATAAAGGGGCGACGATGTTCCATTCCCTCGGCTTCGCCCGCTTTCCCGAGATCGTGCCCAAGGCGGCCGTCGCCCAGCTCAAGAAACTCAACGTTGTCTGCGCCCTCGGACTGGTCGAGAACGCCTATGACGGGCTGGCGGTGATCGAGGCGCTGCCCCCGGACCAGATGGTGGCGCGGGAGAAGGACCTGCTGCGCCAGGCCAAGGACATCATGGGGAAGCTCCTGATGTCGGAGATCGACGTGCTGATCGTCGACGAGATCGGCAAGAACATCAGCGGCCAGGGCATGGACCCGACGGTGACCGGGCGCGCGTCCTCCGGTTTGCCGGGCTTCGTCGCCCCGCCCATCCGGCGCATCGTCGTGCGCGACGTCTCCGAACCGTCGCACGGCAACGCCGCCGGGGTTGGCGTCGCGGATCTGATCACCCTGCGCTGCTTCAACAAGATCGACCTCGGGGCGATGTATACCAACGGCATCACCGCGCGGAATCTCGAAGGCGCGAGACTGCCCATGGTGGTCAACTCCGACAAGCAGGCCCTCGCGGTGGCGCTGCTGACCACGCTCGGGGTCGATCCGGCCGCGGCCCGCATTGTCCGCATTCGCAACACTAAGAAGCTGCACAAGATCGAAATGTCCGAGACCTATCTGCCGGAGATCAGGGGCAGCGAGCAGTTCACGGTACTCGGCGATTCCCGGCCGTTCCGCTTCGACGGCGACGGCAACATCCTGGATTGAAAGGAGCCCGGGGTCATGTCCGTGCGCTTGGACCAGATCAACCTCACCATCGCCGGGGCCGAGGACTGCGCCATCCCGTCGCTGATCCCGGTCGAGCAACGTTTCCCGCGCGACAAGGTGGCGGACGTCACGGCCGCGGTGCGCGACGCCATCGCCGCGCTTCCCCTGCCGGATCTTTCTGGCCGGCGGATCGCGGTGACCGCGGGCAGCCGCGGTATAATGCGCGGCGTCGAGGTTTTGGCGGCCGCCATTCGCGCCCTCAAGAAGCGCGGCGCCGATCCCTTCATTGTCCCAGCCATGGGCAGCCATGGCGGCGCGACGGCGGAAGGCCAGCTCGGCGTACTGTCCCGCTACGGCATTACCGAGGACAGCGCCGGCGCGCCGATTCACGCCTCGATGGAGGTCGTGGAGGCCGCGAGGCTGGAGGACGGAACGCCCCTGTTCTGCGACAAGTACGCCTTCGAGGCCGACGGCATCGTGGTCTTCAACAAGGTCAAGCCGCATCCCGCCTTCCAGGGCGAGTGGGAAAGCGGGCTTGCCAAGATGATGGCGATCGGGCTCGGCAAGCATCGTGGGGCCACGACCTTGCACGAGCACGGCTTCTCGCGCTTCGACGATCTTATGCCGAAAGCCGCCAAGGCGTTGCTGGCGCGTCTGCCGGTGGTCTTCGGCTTGGCCGTCGTCGAAAACGCCTATGACGGGCTGGCGACGGTCGCCGCCATGGGACCCGAGGATATTCTGCCGCGCGAACGCGAATTGCTTGCCCATGCCCGCAGCATCATGGGACGGCTGCTGCTGCCCCGGATCGACGTGCTGATCGTCGACGAGATCGGCAAGAACTTTGGCGGATCGGGCATGGACTCCAACGTCACGGGCCGCGCTTCCTCCGGCCTCAAGGGCGAGGACGCGCCGCCCATCAAGCGCATCTTCGTGCGCGATCTCTCAAAAGCCACGCACGGCAACGCCCAGGGCATCGGGCTCGCCGACGTGACGACGCGGCGCTGCGTGGAGCAGATCGACCTCGGCGCGACCTATACCAACAGTGTGACCGCGGGCGTAACGGCGGGCGGACGCCTGCCGATGATCCTCAACAGCGACCGCGAGGCCCTGATCGTCGCCCTGCGGACCTGCGAGCGGGTGAAGCCGGAGACCGCGCGGGTCGTCCGCATCCCCAACACCAAGCATCTGGAACGTATCCAAATCTCCGAGGCCTGTCTGGCCGATATCGAAGGGCGGGCGGAGCTGGCCGTCCTCGGACCGACACAACCGCTCGAATTCGACGGCGACGGTTATCTCACGAATTGAGGAAAGCGCTCGGCGATCCTTGTCGCCGGGACGTGGAGCGAATCTCCGGCATCCTACCGGGAGGACGCGTGAATGGTTGACCAACCCCGGGAACGGGACGCACATCCGACCGCGCCGGCCGAAGCCGCCGTTACGGTGCGCTCGCTCCATCGCGATGACTTCACCAGCTATGCCGCCCTCCTCTGGGAGGGCGACCGGGTGCATTACGACGCCTTGCCGGAGCTTTTGTGGCCGCCTGACGAGGCGCGGCCATCGGAAGAAGACTTCTGCGCCTTCCTGGACGATGCCGATGTCCTGATGATCGGCACCGACGTCGACGGCACCCTGGCCGGCATGGTCCGGGCGACCTATCGGGAACGGGCGGGGAGCCGGCTCCATATGCCGAGCCGGTCGGTCAAGGTGGACGACCTGATCGTGGGTGTGTCCTTTCGGCGGCGTGGAATCGCGCGAGCGCTCTTGACGCGGGTGGAGTACTGGGCTCGGGGCCGCAGGGCCCAGTCCGTCGAGCTGCGTGTCTACGCCTTCAACGTAACCGCCCGGGAACTCTACGAACAGCTTGGCTACCGCGCGTTACTACATCAGATGACTTTGCCCCTCGATTGACGGTAGCGCCGTGCTTTTTCAGTCAACCGTGGGCTCTTCTCGCCAATAAGTCATCAATCTCTGAAAAGCCGACTTCTTGATCTGGTCGATCTTTCCTTCGGATACACCCAGTTGTAACGCGACTTCCGTCTGCGAGACAGAGGGGTTTCGGAGACTGGCCCACGCAATGACAATGCGTTCTTCCATCGACAATTTCCGCATGGCCCGGATGAGTCGAGTTCGGTTTTTTTGATCCTTTCCTCGATCCGCGACCGGTTCCTCCCGGGGCGGAGTTGGGTCGGCAACGGGATTGTCAGTGCTTGCACAGGCAACAGGGGGAGTGGGGGAGCCGCCGCTTTTTTCGGCCGCGGCCAGGGCGTGCGCGGGTGCCGCGATCCGGCCTTCCGGTTCCGTCCGCGACGGGGTCTTTGCATCGGCAGAAATGCGCATCTCGTCGACGAAGAGGCTGACGATCCAGATCAGGCTCAGAACGTTCGCCGCCTTGCTGATCCCGGACTCCAGAATGCAGAACACGAACACCAGAATGAAGACG
>JANQJG010000132.1 GCA_028281785.1 Rhodospirillales bacterium | reverse complement strand
GCGTGGCGCCGGAGCACACCCAGGCCATGCTCGGCGCCGTACGCATGGCCAGCTGCACCGAGGGCAAGACGGCTGTCTCACGGCGACTCCCGACGATCGAACCCCACGACGGCGACGGCCCTCCCACCGAAGCCGTGGTTCCCCTGGACGAGCGCAGTCGGCTGGGCCAGCGCCTCGCCGCCGGCGAGTTCGCCGTCTCGGTCGAGCTCGCCGCGCCCCAGGGCCCGGATCCCAGCGCCATCCTGGGCAAGATCAACAAGCTGGTCGGCGACTTGCTCGACCTCTTCGTCAAAGGCGGCTACATCAAGAAATAGACTGATCGGCCCGGTTGTATGCCGGGCCCAATCGCGCGGTACGGGGCGAGCCCGCCAAAACCGGGCTCGCCACCGTTTCCAGCCTAAGAGCCTGTTTGAGCAGTCCCATGGGGCTGCGACGCCGGCGATTTCGCCGTCCGAGCAGGAGCGAGGAGCGACGACATGCCAGAGCATATCGAGCGACGAGCGACGCCCTCGGCGGGGACAATCGCCGCGTCCCGAAGGGTTGGCCGAGGCCGGCCGCCCGGTTCGTTGCCGCCGCTCGCCGGGGCCGCTTGGCCCGCCTTCGCGACGGCGCCTGCCGGAGCGGCTGACTTCGCACCAACGCAGCCTCCGTGCGACTTCTCAAACAGGCTCTAGAACAGGAAACCGGAGAAAGGGGGTGGCAGCCATGCAGATTCCTAGAGGAGCCGCGGGACGGGACGCGTTTGCCGCGGTCGTCGTCCTCGTCGTTTCGGCTGTGGGAATGATCAAGGCCTTGGAGTTTCCGGCCCGGGCCGCGGCATGGCCCATGTGGATGTGGGGGCTGCTTGCCGCGTTCAGCGTCATCCTTCTCATCAACAGCTTCCGCCAAGCCGCGGCATCGGCGCGTGGTCCGGCCGAGCAAGCGGCTGGCAGCCTGATATCCCGCCTGTGGAGCCGACAAACGGCCCGGATCCTGTGCAACGTGGCCTTCGTCTGCGTTTTCGTGGCCCTGGTTCCGGTGTTCGGTTTCTTCGTGACGGGCGCCGTCTATCTGTCGACCCACATGTATTTCCTCGGCATTCGGCCGTTATGGAAGATTGCCGCGGTCACGTTCGGCGCCCTGGCGGCGCTTCATCTGATGTTTGAGCGGTTCCTGGGGGTCCTGGTCCCCCATGGAATGTTCTTCTAGGCGGGGGGCCGGATCATGCTCGAACAGATTGCTGATGCCGCGCTGGTCGCCTTCCAGCCGAGCTATGTTCTTCTCGCCTTTCTCGGTGCCACGCTGGGCACCCTTTTCGGAGCCATGCCGGGCGTCTCGGCGACTCTCAGCATCGCGCTTCTGGTCCCCATCACCTTCGAGATGTCGGCCACGACCGGGTTGATCTTTCTCGGCGCCGTCTATTGCGGGGCCATTTACGGCGGGTCGATCTCGGGCATTCTGATCAACGTGCCGGGCACGCCGGCGGCCGTCGCGACCATGATCGACGGCTACGAGATGACGAGGAAGGGGCGGGGCGGCCTAGCGCTCGGCACGACCATTTGCGCGTCCTTCATCGGCGGACAGTTCAGCGTCCTCGTGCTCCTTTTCCTGGCGCCGCTGGTGGCGCAGGTGGCGCTGGAGGTGCGCTCGGCCGAGTTTTTCTGGATCGTCATCTTCGCCATGAGCACGATTGGTGCGATCGGCTCGGGTTCGGCGATCAAGGGCATGATGGCGGGCCTTATGGGCTTGGTCATGGGGACCGTCGGCATGCATCCGATGACCGGTACCCTGCGATACGCGTTCGACCAGCCGGCCTTGTACGAGCAGGTTCCGGTGATCGTGGCCCTGGTCGGACTTTTCTCGATCTCCCAGGTGCTGCACCTGGCCGAAGGGAAGGGGATGGACACGCAGCTCAAGGTTCCGGAAGTGGGCAACCTATGGCCGGGCCGGGCGCTGCTGTGGAAACTGCGCACGACGCTGGCGCGGTCCTCGGTGATCGGCACCATCGTCGGCCTTATTCCCGGGGCCGGGGCCGATATCGCCGCCTTCATCGGGCGGACGGAGGCGCGGCGATACTCCAAAAACCCCGAGGAATACGGAACCGGGTCCGCCGAGGCGGTCGCCGGTGCCGAGGCGGCGAACAACGGTGTGGTCGGCGGCAGCCTGATCCCCATGCTGACCCTCGGCATTCCGGGCAACGCGGTCACGGCGGCGCTGCTCGGCGGGCTGCTGATCCACGGACTGATTCCCGGCCCGAGCCTGTTCGCGGACGCGCCGGACATTCTCTACCCCTTCATCCTCAGCCTGTTCATGGCGAATCTGTTCTTCGCCGTCGTCGGCTTCGTGGGGCTGCGCTACGTGGCCAAGGTGGTGATGGTTCCGCAGGGGATTATCGCCGCGGTGGTTACGGCCCTTGCGGTGATCGGAGCGTTCTCGTTCCGCAACCTCGAATTCGACATGTGGATCATGCTCACCCTCGGGCTGCTCGGCTATGCCTTGCGCAAGGCCGACTTTCCGTTGGCGCCCATCATCCTCGGCATCATCCTCGGGCCGCGGGCCGAGGAAAACCTCGACCGGGTGATGACGCTGGCCAGCGCCCAGGGAACAACCGTCATGGGCTACTTTTTCAGCCGGACCCTGACGATCGTGCTGATGGCGTTGACGGTGGCGGCGATCGTCTTTTCCTTCTACCGGGACTATCAGTACCGGCGGAAGGAGCGCGAGGCGAACGGGGGATAAGGGGGATCGACCGAGGCCGTGGCGGTCGAACGGGTGCTATGTGACGCGGAGCGTCGCTTCGCCGAGACCTTCGACGGCGATCCGGACCGTGTCTCCCGCCTTCAGCCACTGGGTCTGCACGACGCTGCCGAGAAGGACGAACGTTCCTGCCCGGAGTCCCTGTCCGAGGCGGGCGCGGCGGTTGGCCAGCCAAGCCAGGGCTTCAAGGGGATGGCCCATGATGTCGGCGCCGACGCCACGGCCGATCTCCTCGCCATTGATCGACATGACGCCCGTAAGAGCCACCAGATCGAGGTGCCGCCAGTTTCGAACCGGCTCGCCAAGCACACATCCCGCGTTGAAGAAATCGTCGGCGATCAAGGAGGCGATGCCGAAGTCGAGATAGTCGGCATATCGGTCGTCAACCAGTTCCATGGCCGCCATGCAGTCCCCGACGGCCGGCGTCACGGTGTCACGGGTGTACGTTGATTCCCTTGGGGGCAGATCGCCGGCCAGCGTCACGGCGATCTCGCATTCCACGCCAAGACGGAGATGGTCGGCCGCGCATGCCTCGCCGCTTCCGCGACGCACGGCCGTTTCGAACACGCCCCCCATGCAGGGCTGCGGAATGCTTAGATAGTCCTGCATCACCGGGGTTGTGCAGCCGATCTTCAGGCCGAGGATGGGACCCCAGCCATGCGCGGTCAGACGGTCGTGCAGGAGCTCTTGAAGGGCGTAGCCCTCGTCTTCACTCGCCGGACGGATCTCGTCCGGAAGGCGGCGCATCGGGCTGCGTCGGGTGCGCCAGCCGAAGATCGCGTCCGCCGCCCTTTCCGCGTCCATCCGCCGTCTTCTCCCCTTTGGTGAGATCCTGCCGGCCTGTTGCGGAGGTCCCGGCATCCGATCGAGAGGGCTCGGTCTGCCACATCCAATGGCGAACCCAAGTCTTCTTAAGGGGCGCGAGATGGTCTGTCACGTCAAGGATCCCGCTTGGCCGGTTTCGAACGATGGCGCCTTACGGATCTATAGCGGCCTGCCCGAAAAACGGCGCACTCAACCGCCGGGGAAGCAGCGCGCGTTGATCTGCCCGCCCGGATCGACAATCAGGGTGTGATAGCGCAGCTCGCCTTCGACGACGCCGGTTTCGCTGACATAAACCCAGTCGCTGCGTACGACGCCGCGAACAATTCCGTGAACCTCGAGGGTCTCGGCGCCGAGTTCGCCGCTCACAGACGCACCTTCGAGCACGGTGATCGCCGGCTCGGCGAAGCGTCCGTCGAGGACGCCGCCGATTTCGACGCTGCGCGGCTTCCGTGGCGGCATGTTCAAGGGCACACGGTTCGGCTGGGCCGGATAGGGCGAATACTTCTGTTGCCGGTGCATGCTAAGGCCTTCCACTTTCTGCGAGGGGCCGACTTCACGACCAGCCTAAACCCAGCCGCGTAAAGGTTCGGTAAACGCAGAAAAAGACCGATAATCAGGGGGTTGCGATCAGATGCTGGCGCGAAGTGTGGCCTCGACCGCTTCGCGGCCGAGGTCGCGCGTGATGAAGACGATGCGCGAACGTCGATCCGCGGACGGCCAGCCGGGCAGGGCGGCCGGCGGATGGAAGACATGCTGGACCCCGTGAACCACCACCGGTCGTTCCTCGCCGGCCACATTCAGGATGCCCTTGAGGCGCAGCAGCCGGGCACCATGCGCGGCGAGCAGAAGATCCGTCCAGACCACGAAGCGGTCCCACGGGATCGGGGTGTCGAGGGTCACGCAGAAGGCGCGGATGTGATCATCATGCCGGTTGAGGTCATGGTGTGAGCCATGCATGTGCGGTTCGTCGGCATGGTAGGCCTCCTCGTTCAACCAGCGCGTGACATCCGCCGTCTTGGTTCGGGGGTCGTAGAGCCCGGTCCCCAAGAGCTCATCGGGCGGTACGTCCCCGTGCAGGGCGGTCAGGATTGGCGCCGCCGGATTCAGCCGCCGCAGACGATGCCGGACCTCGGTTAGTAAGCAGTCTTCGACGAGATCGATCTTGGTCAGCACGATCCGATCCGCCACGGCGGCCTGCTTGACCGCTTCCGGATGGGTATCGAGTTGAGACGGGGCCAGGGCCGCGTCCACAGTCGTCACGATACCGTCCAGTCGATACCGGGCGCCGATCAGGGGATCTGTCATCAGGGTATGGATGATCGGCGCGGGGTCGGCCAAGCCCGTGGTTTCGATGGCGATCCGCTGAAACTCGGGGATTTCATTGCGCACGCGCTTCAGGAACAGGTCGCGCAGGGCGTGGATGAGGTCGCCGCGAACGCTGCAGCACAGGCAGCCGGCGTTGAGAAGCACGATGTCCTCGCTGATCTCGCGAACCAGCAAATGGTCGAGCCCGATCTCCCCGAATTCGTTGATGAGGACGGCGGTCTCTTCCATGTCGGGATGGGTCAGAAGGGCGCGGAGAAGCGTGGTCTTGCCGCTGCCGAGGAATCCCGTGATGACGGTGGCTGGAATGGCGTCGGAATCGGGGGCCGGCGCCTCCGCCATCAGCCGTAGAGCTCCTCCGGCGAGATCTCGACCTCGGCGATAATCGCCGGCTTGCCGTCGCGCAGGGCGTTGTAGAAGCAGTTGCGGCGACCGGTATGGCAGGCGACGCCTTTCTGGTCGACGAGGAGCAGAAGGGTATCGCCGTCGCAGTCCCAGCGGAGTTCCTTAAGCGTCTGCACTTGGCCCGAACTCTCGCCCTTGCGCCAGAGTGTACCGCGAGACCGCGACCAGTAGCACACTCGTCCCGTCCTGATCGTTTCCGCGACCGCCTCCCGGTTCATCCAGGCGAGCATCAGCACCTCGCCGGTATCGTGCTGCTGGGCGATCGCCGGGAGGAGACCGTCGGCGTTGAATTTCAGGTCATCGAGAACGGCGGCAGCGGGATCGGTCGCTGCTGCTTCGGAATCCTGGGTCATGGCGCTTACACTCCTGGAGATTTCCGCCCGTCATAACGGAGCCGGGCCAGGGTCACAAGGCGGCGTTGAAGCGAGCGAAACCCTGCTCGAGATCGGCGATCAGGTCGTCCGCATCCTCAAGCCCGCAATGTAGACGCAGGCTCGGGCCCGAATGGGGCCAAGTCGTCGCCGTACGGGCCTTCGCGGGGTAGGTGGGAATGATAAGGCTCTCGAACCCGCCCCAGCTATAGCCCAGCGCAAACAGCTCGAGTCCGTCGAGCATGGCCGTCACGGCCCGCTTGGGCGCGTCGCGGAGAACCACCCCGAACAGGCCGCAGGCGCCGGTGAAGTCCCGCTTCCAGATCTCATGCCCCGGGCAGGAGGACAGCGCCGGATGCAGCACGAGTTCCACCTCCGGCCGCGCCTCCAGCCAACGCGCCACTCGAAGCCCCGTTTCTTCGTGGCGGGCCAGCCTCGGTCCCATGCTGCGCAGCCCCCGAAGGCCCAGATAACAGTCGTCAGGCGCCGCGGCGTAACCGAACGCGTTCGCCGTGGCCTTGACCTTGCCGATCAGTGCGTTCGAGGTCGTCGCGACGCCCAGCATGGCGTCGGAATGACCGACGATGAACTTCGTCGCGGCCTGTATTGAAATGTCGACCCCGTGGTCGAAAGGCTTGAAGTAGAGGCCAGCGCTCCAGGTGTTGTCCATCGCCGTAATGACACCCGCCGCCCTGGCTACCTCGGCAATCGCGGGTACGTCCATCATCTCGAAGGTGAGGGAGCCCGGAGACTCGAGGAACACGACCTTGGTCTCGGGACGGACGAGATCGGCCACGCCACCGCCGATCAAGGGGTCGAAGTAGGTGGTCTCGATCCCGAATTCCGCGAGATATTTGCGGCACAGCCGGCGCGTTGGGAAATACACGTTGTCGGCCACGAGCAGGTGGTCACCGGATTTCAGGAAGGCGAGCAGAGACACCGCGATCGCGGCAAGGCCCGAGGGCAGGGCAACAGCGCCGTCACCTCCCTCGAGAGCGGCCACGGCCTCCTCGAAAGCGAAGGTGGTCGGCGTGCCGGTCCGGCCGTAACGCACGCCTTCGAAGGGGGTGGCATCGGATGCCTCGAGCTCGGCAACTGTCGGGAATGTTACCGTGGAAGCATGGTAGACCGGCGGGTTGACGACGCCGTGATGGTCCTGCGGACGCCTCCCAACATGTGTTAGAATCGTGTTCTTTTTCATTTCCTTACGGCGGGTTTTTGAATTTAAGTCGAAGCGGAGCCGGTCTCCGTCGGGGCATCGTCGCGGGATCCCCACTCCGCCCAGGAGCCGTCATAGACGGCGATATCCTCGCGGCCGATCAGATGCAGGCCCAGGGCCAGGATCGCGGCGGTTACGCCGGAGCCGCAGGTGGCCACGATGGGGCGATCGGAGTTGAGGCCGGCGGCTTCGACCGCCTCCGTGATCTCCTCCGCAGAGCGCATGACATAGTCGTTCATCGGGTCCATCAAGTCGGAGAAGGGAAGGTTCACGCTATCCGGAATGTGTCCAAGCCTGTCGACCGGCCAGGGTTCCGGGGCGTCTCCGGCGAAGCGCTTGGCGTTGCGCGCGTCGACAACAAGTTCCGCGCCGGCGTCGAGATTGGCGTGAACCTGGTCAAACAGCCGAAACAGGCGCGCGTTCGCCTTTCCGTCAGGGGTTCTCACCGTGAACGTCTTGGCCTCGGGCCGTACGGTATCCTTCTCGATGGTTCCGATCTCCTTACGCCATTTGGTGAACCCGCCGTCGAGCATGGCCACCCGCTGGTGGCCGAAGACACGGAACATCCACCACACCCGGGCCGCCGCCATGAACCCGCCATTGGCATCATAGACCACGACCCGGTCCTCATCGCCGATCCCAAGCGCGCCAACCTTGGCGGCGAAAGTCTCGGCGTCCGGCAACATATGCGGCAGATCGGTGCCGGAATCCGCGATCTCGTCGATGTCGAAGTAGACCGCCCCTGGAATATGGGCGATCTCGTACTCGACCGCGGCGTCCCGGGGCGCGGCTGCGGGAAACCAGGTCGCGTCCACCACCATCAGTCCGGGCTCGCCGAGATGTTCGGCGAGCCACTGCGCCGAGACGAGTGCGTCGGGATTTGCGTATGCCATGGCTTCTGGCTCCCCTCCGTTCCGTTTTAGCCAAGCCAGTCCGGGACCGGCAGGTTCTTTTCGCGCAAAAACGCGGGATTGAACAGCTTGCTTTGGTAGCGGGTGCCGAAATCGCAGAGGATCGTCACGATGGTATGACCCGGTCCCATCAGCTTGGCCAGGCGGATCGCACCGGCGACGTTGATGCCGCTGGAGGCGCCCAGGCACAGCCCCTCGTCCTTCAGAAGGTCGAACACGATGGGAAGGGCCTCCTTGTCGGGAATCTGGAATGCCTCGTCTATGGGGGCGCCCTCCAGGTTTTTGGTAATCCTGCCCTGGCCGATCCCCTCGGTGATCGACGAGCCCTCGGATTTGAGCTCGCCATGCTTGTAGAAGTTGTAGAGAGCGGCGCCCATGGGGTCGGCGATAGCCGTCGTGACACCCGGCTTGCGTTCCTTCAATGCCATCGAGACACCGGCAAGCGTGCCGCCGGTGCCCACCGCGCACACGAACCCGTCCACCTTGCCGTCGGTCTGCCGCCAGATCTCGGGTCCCGTGCCTTCGACATGGGCGCGGCGGTTGGCGACGTTGTCGAACTGATTGGCCCAGATCGCGCCGTTGGCTTCCGTTCCCGCGAGTTCTTTGGCGAGCCGTTCGGAAACGTGGACGTAGTTGTTCGGGTCCTTGTAAGGAACCGCAGGGACCTCCCGAAGGTCCGCGCCGCAAAGGCGCAGCATGTCCTTCTTTTCCTGGCTCTGTGTCTCGGGGATCACGATCACAGTGCGATAACTGCGGGCATTGGCGACCAGCGCCAGACCGATGCCCGTATTGCCGGCCGTTCCCTCGACGATCACGCCGCCGGGTTTGAGGGCGCCCCGTTCCTCGGCATCGAGGACAATGTACTTGGCCGCCCGATCCTTGACCGAACTACCAGGATTCAGAAACTCGGCCTTGCCGAAAATTTCGCAGCCCGTTTCCTCCGAGGCGCGCCGAAGCCGGATAAGCGGCGTATTACCGACACTATCTACAAAATCTTTTCGCACATCCATTAGAAATACCCTTGATCGACTGGAAAATTCGGTTTTCGAACAACTGGCGTCCGGACTTTGCTCTGTCAAGGCTGGGTCTCATGGGCATTCGGACGCTCAGGCCCGGAAGAAAAACCGCTCGAAAACGAAAACCTTAGCGGGCGCTGGACCGCCAACGGGCGCGAAGATCGCGATGTTTCTCGCGGAACCACTGCATGGCGATGATGGTGGTCGAATGGCTAATGCGTCCCGCATCCAGCCATTCAAAGGCTTCCGCCGCTGGAATCGAGAGCACCCGAATGTTTTCATGCTCCTCCACCAGTCCGCGTACGCCGCTGGCCTGCGCCGCATCCGTCCGGCCACAATAGACGAATACGGACTCGGTACAGCCGCCGGGGCTGGCAAATATGTGGTGGATGGGAACCAACTCGGTCACTTCGCAACCCGCCTCTTCCAGGCACTCCCGGCGGGCCACGGCCTCGGGGGTCTCGCCTTCGTCGATAATGCCGGCGACGCATTCGATCAGCCAAGGCGAGCATTCATCGTCGAACCAGGGTGTGGCGAGCGCGGCAAACGCCCCGATCCGGAACTGCTCGATGAGCACCAGTTGGTCGAGATCCGGATCATAAGGCAAGACAGTGACCGCGTGACCGCGTTCGAAGACCTCGCGGGTGACGGGCTCGCTCCAACCGCCCTGGAACAGGCGATGCCGGACGACATAGCGGTCAATCTGGAAATAGCCGTCGAAGGGGCGGGTTTTTTCGATAAGCTTGACGTCCTTCGCATTCATGGCGGTTTTTCATCCGTTGAGGTTTGGAGGGAGGCCGAGGTCTATGGAGCGGCCGAGGCGACGCGGTAGTGGTAGTGATAGGCCGTCCGCAAGGCGCATCTTTCATAGAGCGCCTTGGCACGGGGATTGTCGATTTCGACCGGAACGAACAGTCGTGCCGCGCCGCTTTCGGCTGCCCAACTCGCGAGACTGCCGATGAGGGCCCTGCCGATACCGCGTCCGCGAAACTCGGGCCGGGTGTGGACCGCGCAGAGGTAAGCCCAGCCGCCCCGCACGACGCCAGCAGCCGCGCCGGCCGGCTCGCCGTCGACTTCCACGACCGCGAAGGCCCGTGGCTCGGCGATGCGGCCGACGATCTGCCGGCGCGCGTCGTGGGAAGGATTGGACTGCGGTTGCCATCCGGCGGCCATGATCCAGCCGGGGCCTGGTGAACAGAGCATCTTAACGTCGTTTGCGACGCCGCAGGCGGCCGCAACTTGGTCCGCTCCCGCAACCATGACGTCGGCGGCACCTTCTTCCCAATAGCCGGCACCGGCGAGCACGCGATCAAGCTCGGTCGGCATCGACGCGGAGGTCAGCTTGAAGGTCGGAGGCAGACCTTGGGCCCGGTAGCGGCGTTCGACCTCCGAGATGGCCTCGGCCAAGTCACACCGTCCCGACCAAGTATTGGGGAAGACGGCGTTGGCGCGATGCGTCACGCCCCGGTCGAAGGCCATCACCCAACCGTCGAGACGATCCGTTTTCGCTGGCGGCCAGACCAGGAGAGTCAGATCCTCGAGATGCCGAGTCTCTTCGGAATTCAGGCCCGTCACGAATCGTCTAACCCCAGAACTGGCCGGACGATCCGACCAAAACGGTGATCAGGCCGAGGATCATGTTGGCGGCAACGGTCTTCCGGATCGCCGCGAGGTGGCCCGCCGCCACGGGCCAGTCCTCGGCGCCCACTGCGGCGCGGAAACGCTGATAGGGCACGAAGAATAGGTAGAGATAGATCGCGATCATGATCCAGGCGAGCCCCTGCATGAGGTGGACATGGAGGCCGGCGCCGGCGAAGCCGCCCATGGTTCCGAACATGATCAGATAGCCGGTCAGCGGCAGCAGAACGACCGCATGCCAGACCCAGACAAAGAAGCGGCGGAAGACTCCGTTCCAGAGAACCAGGCGGTCGGGCGGCTGGAGATTGCCGGCCACGGGCCGCAGCACCGCATAGGCAAAGACCATTCCACCGACCCAGACGACGGCGGCGAGGGCGTGGATGGCATAGAGAAGGGCGGCAAGGGTCATGGGGGTCTCCTTTGAACTCGCGGCTATCCTAGTGTATGCCCGGGTTCCGAAAAAACCCCTCTGGGCGGCTTCCTTATGTTGGGACCGGCCACCGCAGGTGAAAGGGCGCCGGGTGAGCATGTGGGGCGAAATCGACTGGGCGGTCGTGGCCATGGTCGCCGGCGCCTTCCTTCTTGCGGGAACGGTGAAGGGCACGCTTGGCGTCGGCCTGCCCATGGTTTCTGTCCCGATCATCGCCAGCGTTACGACACCGGTGACGGCGGTGGCGCTACTCGTCGTGCCGGGATTCACGGCAAATATCTGGCAGGCGGTGCAGGGGGGTCATTACGGCTATTGCCTGAAGAGGTTCTGGCCGTTGCTGATCGCCCTCGTCGCCGGGACGCTGATCGGTGCCCGCATTCTGGTCGATGTCGACCCGCGCGTCGTGGCGCGCCTCCTCGGAGGTATCCTCATCGCTTTTTCATTCCTTCGGATTCTGCCCGTGCGTCTGGCCATATCGGACGTGACCGAGCCCTGGCTCGGGCCGCTGGCCGGTTTCGTCGCCGGGGTCCTCGGGGGCATCTCGACCTTCCATGGCCCGGTGCTGATCCTTTATCTCGTTGCCCTGCGCATCCCGAAGGACGTCTTCGTCAGCGCCATTGCGCTCTTCTTCGTGACGGGGCTCGCGGCGCTCTACTCGACACTGGCCATGCACGGGGTTCTGGCCGCCGCCGAGCTCGCCGCCTCGGCCGCGGCCATGATTCCGGTGGGGCTCGGCATGCTCATGGGCCGATGGCTCCGGCATCGGATCTCGCAGCCGGTCTTCGAGAAGGTTCTGGTCGGCGCGCTGATCGTGATCGGGCTCAACCTTATCCGGCGCAGCTTTTTGTGATCCGGCCGACTTCGGGTGCGATCAGACACGATCAATGGAATTCCCGGATCTCCTGCTTGATGGTTTTCGGCGGCTTGGCGCGGTCGCTCCGGCGGCCCCGCCGCAGGCGCCCCGCGTTGGTTTGCAGATAGGCATCACCGGTGAGGCCGTGGAGCAGGCCGGTGAGGTCGACCAGGCGCTCCACCATCACATGGATGACCAGGCCTTCCCTCTGCACCCGTCCTTTGACGCCAAGCAGGCCGGATCCCAGCACCTGTCGGCGGAAACGCTCGAAGATGCCGTTATGGACGATCAGGTTGGCGATGCCGCTCTCGTCCTCCAGGGTGATGAAGATGACGCCCTTGGCGCTGCCCGGCCGCTGGCGGGCGACGACGAGCCCGGCGACCTGCACCGCGTGGCCATGGTCGAGCTCGGCGAGGCGGGCGCAGGGAACATAGCCGCGAGGGGCGAGGCCGCCGCGCAGGAGGGTCAGGGGATGCGCCTTCAGCGACAGGCGCAGGGCCCGGTAGTCGTCCGTCACCTGCTCGCCGAGCGCCATCTCGGGGAGGGTGACGCCCGGCTCGCGCTCGGCCCGCCCGTCCGGTGCCGCGGCGAAGAGGGGCAGGGGGGGCGTGTCGTCCAGGCCGCGAACATCCCAAAGGGCCTGACGCCGGCTCAGGCCAAGCGAGCCGAAGGCATCGGCCCGGGCCAGGGCTTCGAGCGCCTTTTTGCCGAGGCCGGCTCGACTCCACAGCGCCCGCACGCCGTCATAGCCCGCCCCGCTCTTCTCGACGAGAGCCTTGCCGTCCGCCTCGGCCAGCCCCTTGATCTGGCGCAGGCCGAGACGCAGCGCCACACCTTCGCCCATACCTTCGAGCGTATGGTCCCATTGACTGAGATTGACGTCGGCGGGGCGGACCTCGACCCCGTGGTCGCGGGCGTCGCGCACGAGCTGGGCCGGCGCGTAGAATCCCATGGGCTGGCTGTTGAGCAGGGCGCAGGCGAAGGCCGCCGGATAGTGACACTTGAGCCAGGACGAGACATAGACGAGAAGGGCGAAGCTGGCGGAATGGCTCTCCGGGAAGCCGTAATCGGCGAAGCCTTCGATCTGCTTGAAGCAGCGTTCGGCGAATTCGCGCTCATAGCCGCGCCCCAGCATGCCGTCGATGAAACGCTCGCGAAACCGGTTGATCTCGCCAAAGCGGCGGAAGGCGGCCATGGCCCGGCGCAGGGCGTCGGCCTCTGCCGGCGTGAAGCCGGCGGCGACGATGGCGATCCGCATCGCCTGTTCCTGGAACAGGGGCACGCCGAGGGTCTTGTTCAGGACCTCCCGTAGCTCTTCGGACGGATAGTCCACCGTCTCCAGCTTCTGGCGGCGGCGCAGATAGGGGTGCACCATGTTGCCCTGAATGGGGCCGGGGCGGACGATCGCCACCTCGATGACCAGATCGTAGAAGCACTCGGGCTTGAGCCGGGGTAGCATCGCCATCTGGGCCCGGCTCTCAACCTGGAACACGCCCACCGAATCGCCCCGGCTCAGCATCTCATAGACAGCCGGGTCCTCGGGCGGCACGGTGGCCAGGGTCAGCTCCCGGTCATGGTGGCGGGCGAGCAGTTCGAAGGCCTTGCGCACACAGGTGAGCATGCCGAGGCCGAGCACGTCGATCTTGAGCATGCCCAAGGCATCCAGGTCGTCTTTGTCCCACTCGATGACGGTGCGGTCCTCCATCGCCGCGTTGGCGATGGGCACGACTTCGCAGAGTGGCCCCTTGGTCATCACCATGCCGCCGGTATGCTGGGAGAGATGGCGCGGGAAGCCGAGCAGCTCGCCGGCCAGCGCCATGACCATGCGAACCGTCGGATCCCCGGGGTCGAGGCCGACCTCGCGGATCTCGGTGTCCTGGATCTCGTCCCAGGACCGCCGCCACGCCGCGCCCTGGAGAGCGAGGATGGAGTCTTCGCTGAACCCCATCGCCTTGCCGACCTCGCGGACGGCGCTCTTGGAGCGGTAGGTGATGACGGTCGCGGTCATGCCGGCGCGCTCGCGGCCGTATTTCTCGTAGATATACTGGATGACCTCCTCGCGGCGCTCATGCTCGAAATCGACGTCGATGTCGGGGGGCTCGTTGCGTTCGGTGCTGACGAAGCGCTCGAACAGCAGGTCGATGCGATCGGGATCGACGGCGGTGATCCCGAGGCAGTAGCAGACCGCGGAATTGGCGGCCGAGCCCCGGCCCTGGCACAGGATGTCGCGGCTGCGGGCGAAGCGAACGATGTCATAAACGGTGAGGAAGTAGGGGGCGTAGTCGAGCTGCTCGATGAGAGCCAGCTCATGCTCGATCTTGCTTCGCACCTTGTCGGGCACGCCGTCCGGATAGTGTTCGTCGGCGCCGATCCAGGTGAGTCTGACCAGCTCCTCCTGGGGCGTGCGGCCGCCGGGCACGGGATCGATGGGGTATTCGTAACGCAGCTCGTCGAGGCTGAAGGCGCAGGCTTCGGCGATCTCCGCCGTTCGCGCCACGGCCTCCGGATAGTCACGGAAGAGGCGCGCCATCTCCTCCGGCGCTTTCAGATGACGCTCGGCATTGGCGAACAGGCGGAAGCCGGCCTCATGGATGGTGCAGTGCTCGCGGATGCAGGTGAGCACGTCCTGCAGCGGCCGCCGCGCCGCCGTATGGGCATGCACATCGTTGGTCGCGACGAGGGGGATCTCGTTCGTCCGAGCGAGCTCGGCGAGGATGGCCAGGCGCTGAGCGTCCTCGCCTCTATAGATATGATTTATGGATAGATAGAAGTTTTTCTTGAAGTCATTTCTCAATCTCCTGAGGGCAGCGGCAAAGGCCTCGTCCGGCCGCTCTGGAGACAGGGTGACGAGGACCTGCCCCTCGCCATGCTCCCGCAGGTCGGCGAGTGTGAGATGGCATTCGCCCTTGGGCGCACGGCGCATGCCGAGGGTGAGCAGCCGGGTCAGCCGGCCATAGGCGGCGCGGTTGGTGGGGAAGCAGAGCAGGCTCGGCACGTCCTCCGCGAAATCCAACCGTGCCCCGACCACGAGCCGGATGCCGGCCCGCTTGGCGGCGATATGGGCGCGCACGACGCCGGCGAGGCTGTTGCGGTCGGTGATGGCGATTGCGTAATGACCGAGGGCGGCGGCGGCCAGCGCCAGCTCCTCGGGATGCGAGGCTCCGCGCAGGAAGCTGAAATTGCTGGTTACCTGGAGCTCGGTGTAAAGGGTCATGGAAACACCCCGTGCAGGTACCAGCGCGGCGCCAGGCCGGGACGATAGAAGCCCTCGCGATAGACCCAGTAGCGGCCGCCTTCCTTATCCTCGACCCGATAGTAATCGCGGGTCAGGCGCTCGCGGGCCCCGCTTTCCATCAGCCGCTCCTCGTGCCACCATTCGGGGCCGATGCGCTCGGGTCCCTCGGCCCGGGCCACCCGATATTGGCGCCGACGCCATCGGAACATCACCGGTGGATGATCGGGAACCGGCGCCAGGACGTCGATGGGCTCGGGCGAAGGCAAGAGATGCAGGGGGCGCGGCGACGATGGCCGATGCGCGCCATCCAAGGCCTCGCACGGGGCGGCGGGGTCGGGAGCCAGGGCGGGAACCTCGCGGCAGGCCCGCTCCGGAATATGGCTGGCCTGGGCGACGAGGCGGGTCACGCGGCCGGGGCCGAGACGGTTGCCCAGGCGGTCGATCAGTCGTGCCATCCCTTCGGCACGGGCCGCGCGGCCGGAGCCGAGTTCGGCCTGCACGGGACCGAGATCGTCGGCGGCGGGCACGGAAAGCGTCATTACCTCGACCCCGAAGCCGGGATCCAGGCCCTCGAGCTTCTCCCGAAACAGGCGGGAGAGGTGACCTGGGTCGCGGACCGGTCGGCTGGTTCCGACGCGGATTTCGGCATGGGTGCCGTCGACCCGGTAGAGGGTAAGGGTGAGCCGCCGCGCGCCTCGGCCCCCTGTTTCCAGCCGTGCCTCCATCTCCTCGAGCAGGCGCCGGGTTGCCCGGGTGATGTCCTCGGGGCGGGAGATGGGCTCGACGAAGGCGAGGCGTACGTCCAGCGCCGGTACCGGCCGGCGGGGCGACAGCGACTCCCCGGCCCGGCCCAGGGCCTGGTCGAGCCGCCGGGCCACGACGTTTCCCAGGCGGGCGACGAGCGGTGCCTGCGGCAACGCCAAAAGGTCGCCGATACGGCGCAGGCCCAGACGGCTCAGCCCCTCCACCATCGCCACATCCAGGCGCAGTCCGGTCACCGGCAGGGGAGCGATGATCCGCTCCTGCTCGCCATGCGGGACCACCGTCGTCCCATGTCTCCCGGTCCCGGCAAAGCGGGCCACGGCCCAGGCCGCCCCGGGGGTGTCGGCGATGGCGGCGCAGGCCGAATATCCGAGTCCGCGCAGACGCCCGACCAAGTCGTCCAGCAGTGCGTCCTCTCCGCCGAGCAGATGGGCGCAGCCGCTGACATCGAGCCAAAGGCCACCCCCGCCGGCCTCACCGGCATCGAGGTCCACCGCCGTCCAAGGCGTGTAACGGCCGCACCAGTCGGCGAGGGCCGCCAGCGCCCGGGCGTCCGCCGCCGGATCGGCGGGGATGATATGCAGGGTTGGGGCCAGGGCACGGGCATCGGCGAGCGACAGGCCCGGAATCACGCCGGTCTCCTGGGCCGCCAGGTTGGCGGCGGCGATGTGCTGTCCTCCCTGGACGGCAGTGACCGTCGCAGCCCCATGGGACTCCTCAAACAGGCTCTTAGACCGCGCGTCGGACCGCAACGCCCTGCGCCGCCGACTCAGCCGGTCGGTGGCGAAGGTCGGCAGCCACAGCGAAACCACGCGTCGTTCCATCTTGCCACTCCACGAGCCAGGATCGGGCCTCTCCCGATGTCTGGTGAATCCGGGGAAGTCCGGCGCTGCCGCTGCGGCAGCGGGCCAGCTCCACGCACCAGCGGGGAAAGCCCATGCCAGGACGACCCGGGCGAGGGACGCCA
The DNA here is from genome assembly GCA_028281785.1 of Rhodospirillales bacterium. Taxonomy (GTDB): domain Bacteria; phylum Pseudomonadota; class Alphaproteobacteria; order Rhodospirillales; family Shumkoniaceae; genus JANQJG01. The sequence goes on along the minus strand of JANQJG010000132.1, from coordinate 43,153 downwards.
GGGGCGGGGGAGACCTGCCAGCGAGTCACGGCGGGAGTCGCGGCCGCCGTCTCGTTGGCGGGACGCAGAAGAAGGGCCGTCACGCCGGAGGTCTCGGCCGCCAGTTGGAGACGCCGGGCCGCCGTCGGAGCGAGGGAGTCGACCTCGCCGAGGACCGCGGCCAAGCTGCGGCTGCGCAGCCCTTCCTCCATCGCCCAGAAAATGTCGATATCCCTGCGTCCCCGGACTAGGATCAGGCGCGCGGGCTCAATCCCGAAAAGGGCGAGGCCCGGCCCGTAGATTCCATGGCGGCGCCGGCACCACAGGACGTTCTCTCCCCGGTCGGTCCGCCGCGCCAGAAGGCCGGCGCAGAACCCCGAGGCCGCGCCGGAGGGGCCGAGAACTTCATGCAGGGCGGCGCGCGGCAATCCTCCCCAGGGCAGGGCGTCGTCGATCTCGGGCGCGCCCAGGGTCCAGACGCCGGCCGTCTCGCCGTCTTCCGATATCTGGCCTTCGAGTCGGCGGATGTGCGCCCGCAATGTCTCCAGAAGGGCCGGATCGGGCCGTCGCGGGAGCGGTGACGCAGACATGGGACAAGGTCGCTCCGGGATCAGGGGCCTGTTTCTTCGGTGTGTTCCTTTTTTGTTCTATATAATGTACCATCCCGGTCAGGCAAGGTCAAATGCCAGAGAACAAAGAGGGAACCTTGGGGCGTTCAGGCGAATCGGTCGACCCCGAGACCGTCGAGATCGATCTCGGGCATCTGTCCGCCTGCGAGATCGGCGATGACCCGGCCCGAACCGGCATTCATTGTCCAGCCGAGCGTTCCATGCCCTGTATTGAGGAAAAAATTCTTGAACCGGGTTCGGCCGATCACCGGTACGCTGTCCGGTGTCTGCGGCCGAAGGCCGGCCCAGAACTCGGCTTGACCGGGATCCCCGCAATCGGGGAAGAGGTCCATGGCCGCGTCCAGCACCGCGCGCGCCCGGCGTTCCCGGATTCGATCGTCATAGCCCGCCAGCTCGGCGGTTCCGGCCACACGCAGCCGATCGCCCAAACGTGAATAGACGATCTTGCGTTCGTCATCGATGACGGCGACCCGGGGTGCCCCGTTTGCGCCCTGGGTTGGAATCGTTACCGAATAGCCCTTTGCCGGATAAACCGGGAGATTGATGCCGATCGATTCGGCGAAATGCGGGCTGTAGCTCCCCAGGGCCAGAACGAAGGCATCGTAATCCTCTGACCCGAGGGTACCGCCATCGGTTACCACGCCCATGATCCGTTCGCCTCCGGGGATCATGCGCCGAATGTTTACCCGATAACGGAAATCGACACCCATTCCCCGGCAGATTCCGGCGAGGCCCCGCGTATACTTGTATGCGTCGCCGCTCTCGTCTTCCGGGCTGAAGATGCCCCCGACCAGCTTGTCGCGCGAAGCCGCCAAGGCCGGCTCCCGTTCGATGCACTCATCCCGATCCAGAACCTCGAGTCCGCATCCGAACGAATTCAGATATTCGGCTTTTGGCCGCGCCGCATCGTACTCCCGCCGATTCGAGTACACGTGCAGAAGGCCGGTCTGCAAGGCATCGTATTCAATGCCGGTTTCTTTCCGTATTTCGGCCAGGCATTGGCGGCTGTAGACGGCCAAACGCAGCATCCGTTCCGCATTTACCTTTGCGCGTCTTGAGGTGCAATTGGCCAAAAACCGCAGCAGCCAGCGAAACAACGCAGGATCATATCGCGCCCGCACGATCAGGGGCGCGTCTTCCCGGCCGAGCCATTTCAAAGCCTTCCATGGTGCTGACGAGTCGGCCCAAGGGGCGGCATGGCTGGCGGAAATCTGACCGCCGTTCGCGAAACTCGTCTCCATGCCCGGGCCGGGCTGGCGGTCGATGACCACCACCCGGTGCCCGGCTCGCGCCAAATAGTAGGCGGTCGCCACCCCGACGACCCCGGCGCCCATGACCAGCGCTCTCATCTTCCTCCCGCTCCGACTTCAGATTGCGCCTTCGGGTTCATGCCTTATTTCCTATATAATCGGCTCTCATCAACACGCCTAGCGCGAATGGCCGCGAGATAGACACTAGGCCGGGCGCTCGGCGGTCTTTGCGGGTAAACCAAGAGATTAGGCCGATATGGGAGAAGACGTCCTCCTCACTGTGGACGAAATGTATCGGGCCGATGCTGCGGCCGCGAAATCCGGCATTCCCAGCCTGGAGCTCATGGAAGCGGCCGGAAGAGGCATCGTCCGCGAGCTTTGCCGGCGCTGGCCGACGCCCCGGCCCGTTACCGTCCTTTGCGGTCCCGGAAATAACGGTGGAGACGGTTTTGTTGTCGCGCGCATTCTGCTCGGCATGGGTTGGCCCGTGCGTGTCGCCCTTCTGGGAAAATGGGACGCCCTCAAGGGCGACGCGGCCGTTAACGCCGGGAGGTGGAGCGGCTCGGTAGAGCCGCTCGGCCCGGACGTCCTCGACGGCTGTGGGCTCGTGGTCGACGCGCTGTTCGGGGCCGGCCTCGGCCGCGCTTTGAAGGGGCCGGCCCGCGCTGTCGTCGAGGAGATAAACGCGAGGCGGCTCGATTGTCTTGCCGTCGATGTGCCCAGCGGTGTCCACGGGGATACGGGTGAAATACTTGGGGTGGCGCCCGTGGCCCAGCTCACGGTCACCTTTTTCCGACCCAAGCCCGGCCATTTCCTGCTCCCGGGCCGATCGCGCGTGGGAAAGCTGGCGGTTGTCGATATCGGTATTCCTGTCACCGTCTTGGACGAGATACGGCCTCAAATTCGGCAAAACAGCCCGGCGAACTGGCATGATCGATTCCCGTTCCCGGTGCCAGACAGCAACAAGTACACGCGGGGACATGCGGTCATCGCCGGCGGCCGCGAGATGACGGGGGCGGCCCGGCTGGCGGCCCGAGGGGCACGTCGAATCGGCGCCGGGCTCGTAACCATTGCCACGGCCCCGGAGGCTTTCGCCATCTATGCCGCCGATATGCCTGGGACGCTGGTCAAGCCATTGGCCGATCCGGATGCCTTTGTCGAGCTTCTGTCAGACGAGCGAAAAAACGCGGTCCTGGTCGGCCCCGGGGCCGGCGTGACGAACGGAACGCGCCGGTGCGCCCTGGCCGCGCTCGATGGCGGCAAGGCCACGGTGCTCGACGCCGACGCTCTGACCGTGTTCGCCGACGGACCGGAGGATTTGTTTTCGGCCATTCGGTCGCCTTGTGTACTGGCACCGCATGAAGGGGAGTTCCGGCGGGTGTTCACCGAGGAAGGCGACAAGCTCACGCGCGCCCGCGCCGCGGCTGCGCGTTCGGGAGCCGTGGTCATCCTAAAGGGAAGCGATACGGTGATCGCCGACCCGGATGGCCGAGCCGCCATCGATGCCACATCGCCGCCGGACCTCGCCACTGGCGGAAGCGGCGACGTGCTCGCCGGTTTCATACTCGGCCTTCTTGCCCAGGGCATGGACGCCTTTGACGCCGCCTGCGCGGGCGTCTGGGTGCACGGAGCCGCCGCCGCCGATTTCGGACCGGGCTTGATCGCCGAGGATCTTCCCGCGGGCACGCCTAAGGTGCTTCGCCGCCTTCGGCAATATGGCGTGGGGACGGCCGCGACTTCCGACGGCGCACGTTAATATCGGCTGTGGCCGTGAGGCTCAGGTAGGCTCGTATGGTTGAATTGAGAAAGCGTGGCTTCCTTGATCGGACATGGCGCAATCTCCGAATCGCCTGGCAAGGGATCGCGGGTGCGGCTTACGACGCCGAGGCCGCAAGCATGCGGCCCCACCTCCCGGACGAGGACGTCGAGAGGCTGCGGGAGCAGATGCGCGCCTGCCTGGAGGCGCGCGGGGGTGAGGTCTCCGCACGCGCGAGGGCGGCTGCCCTGGGACGCGCCTATCTGGCCCTCGACGAGACGGGACGACAGCGATTTCTCCAGGTTCTGGTAGAGGATTTCGGCGTCGACGACGGTGCAGTCGACAGCGCGGTCGAGGCCCTTCGCGCGGCGGAGGGAAGGGAAGCACGGTATGCGGCTCAGGCGCAGCTGAGGAATGCCCTCGAAGCGCCACGGGTCCGCCTGCTGACCCAATTCAATGCCTTGCCGGACGGGATCAAGTTCCTGGTGGATCTGAGGGCTGAGCTCATGGCGCTGTCCCGCCAGGATCCCGCCTTTCGACCGATCGAAAACGATCTCAAGGGACTCCTAACGGCGTGGTTCGACGTGGATCTGCTGGAATTGAAGCAGATCACCTGGGACTCGGCCACCGGCGTTCTTCTTGAGAAACTCATCGCCTATGAGGCCGTCCATGCGATCCGTGGCTGGGACGACCTGAAGAACCGCTTGGCCATGGACCGCCGGTGCTTCGCCTACTTCCATCCGCGAATGGCCGATGAGCCTCTGATCTTTGTCGAGGTGGCGTTGGTCAACGGTCTCGCCGACAACGTCCAGAAGCTCCTGGACGAGAAGGCGCCCGTGCAGGATCCGCAAGCGGCGGATACCGCGATCTTCTACTCCATCTCGAATGCCCAGCGCGGTTTGGCCGGAATCAGCTTCGGCAACTTCCTGATCAAGCGGGTCGTCGACCAGCTCGCGCAGGAGTTCAAGGGACTGAAGACCTTCGCGACCCTCTCGCCGATCCCGGGTTTTAGAACCTGGCTTGATCAAGCGCTTGCCGAAGGCGCGCCCGGCCTGATCCAGGCCAACGAGCGCAAGGTCCTTAACGCCGCGGCCGGCAAGTCACATGGCGCCAAGGGAACGCTGAAGACCTTGATAAACCGGGGCAATTGGCATTCGGAGGAACAGCTGCGCGACGCGTTGAAGGGTCCGCTCACGCGTCTCTGCGCGCATTATCTTCTTAACGAAAAGGGGCGTGGCGGCCGGGCCCGTGACCCCGTCGCCCATTTCCACCTCACCAATGGAGCGCGCATGGAGCGTTTGAACTGGTTGGCCGATACCTCGGCCGCCGGCATCGAGCGCTCGGCCGGGATGATGATCAACTATCTCTACAAACTCGGGGAGATCGATAACAACCACGAGGCCTATACGGGATCGGGCGAAATCGCCGCGTCATCGACCACGAAGTCCCTCGCGAAAGGGTGATATTCGTGGGCATGGCCCCGACATTGACAGGGACGTGCAATCGTATAGATTGGCGCCCCGCCCGATATTCTGGGGCTGCGGCGGGCGTGGTGGAATTGGTAGACACGCAGGTTTTAGGTACCTGTGACGCAAGTCGTGGGGGTTCAAGTCCCTCCGCCCGCACCAGATCTCCATCCATCACTGACGGGTCGGATAACTCCCGCCTTCGCCTCCGGCGGGCTGCGGCCTGATGACCGGAAATCCGGATAGGACAGTCGATGCAAGTCATTGAAACGAACAACGAGGGTTTGAAGCGGGATTTCAAGATCGTCGTTCCCGCTGCCGATATCGAGGAGCAGATCTCTAAGCGCCTGGGCGAGCTTTCGCGGACCGTGCGGTTGCCCGGTTTCCGGCCGGGAAAGGTGCCGGTGGCGCTGCTGCGCAAGCGGTTCGGGCCCGCGGTCATGGGCGAGGTTCTGGAGAAGACGGTCTCGGAATCCACGCAGAAGGCCATGACCGACCGCGGCATGCGCCCGGCCATGGAGCCCAAGATCGAGATCACCTCTTTCGAGGAGGGGGCGGATCTGGAGTACACGATGGCGGTCGAAGTGCTGCCGGAAGTCGAGCTCCCGGACTTTGCCAAGATCGAACTCGAGAGGCTGACGGCGGAAGTGCCGGATACGGAAATCGAGGAAGCGCTCACCCGCATTGCCGAGGCGAACCGCAGCACCGAACCGTTGGCGGAGGCGCGCCCTTCCGAGAAGGGCGACATCGTCTTGATCGACTTCGTCGGAAAGATCGACGGCGAGGAGTTCGCGGGCGGTAAGGCCGAGGGCTACGAACTCGATCTCGGCTCCGGGAGCTTCATTCCCGGCTTTGAGGATCAGTTGATCGGCGCCAAGGCCGGCGACCATGTCGACGTGAAGGTGACATTTCCGGAAACTTACGGGGCCTCGGAATTGGCCGGCAAGGACGCTGTTTTCGAAGTCGATGTCAAGGAGCTGCGGAGCTCGAAAGCGGCCGCGATCGACGACGAGTTGGCGAAAAAGCTCGGTCTCGAGACCCTTGATGCCCTCAAGCAGGCCATCCGGGACGAGCGTGAGAGAGAGTTCCGGGAGCTGTCACGCTTGCGCCTGAAAAGGGCGCTGCTTGACGAGCTCGCGAAACACTATGACTTCGCCGTACCCAGCGGACTGATGGAGCAGGAATTCGAGGGGATCTGGGCTCAGTTCGAGGCGGAAAAAGAGCGTAATCCCGATGCCGTCAAGGCGGAGTACGGGGAGAAGAGCGAGGATGAGATCAAGGCTGATCTGAGACAGATCGCGGAACGGCGCATGCGTCTGGGCCTCGTTCTGGCGGAGGTGGGCCGGAGCAACAATATCCAGGTTACCCAGGACGACCTCAATCGTGCCGTCATGTCGGAGGCCCGCCGTTTTCCGGGGCAGGAGCAGAAGGTGGTCGAGCACTATAGAAGCCATCCCGAGGCGATGAACTCGCTGCGCGCGCCCATTCTCGAGGAGCGGGTGGTGGACTTCATTCTCGAGATGGCGAGCGTTTCCGAAAAGAAGGTCTCCCCCGAGGAGCTGTTGCGCGACCCCGACGCCGAAGAGGCCGGTAAGGGCGAGCCGGAATCACAACCCAAATCGGACACGGCGTCCGAGTGAGTTCTTGGAACCCGTTTCCGCTGGATCCCGAAGTCCCCGTGAAAGGAAGGAAAAGCCCCCGATGACCCAGCCGGTCGATACGGTTACGAGCCAGTTGATCCCGATGGTGGTCGAGACCACCAATCGAGGTGAGCGCGCGTATGATATCTACTCGCGCCTGCTGAAAGACCGCATCATCTTTCTCACGGGCCCCGTCAACGACCATGTTGCCAGCCTCGTCGCGGCTCAGCTGCTGTTCCTGGAATCCGAGAATCCCACCAAGGACATCGCGTTCTACATCAACTCGCCGGGAGGCTCGGTAACTGCTGGGCTCGCCATATACGACACGATGCAGTATATCCGCCCCGCCGTCTCCACGGTCTGCATCGGATTCGCGGCCTCGATGGGATCGTTGCTGCTGGCTGCCGGCAGCAAAGGGAAGCGGTTCGCTTTGCCCAACTCGCGTATCATGATTCACCAGCCCTCGGGCGGGACTCAGGGCCCGGCCGCCGATATCGAGATTCACGCCCGGGAGATACTGAAAACCCGCGACCGCCTGAACGAGATATATATGCGCCACACCGGACAGCCGCTGGATGTGATCGAGCAGGCGCTGGACCGGGATCGGTTCATGTCCCCGGAAGAATCCAAGGATTTCGGCTTGGTCGACGAGGTGGTTGAAAGCCGCCCGATACCGAAGGGGGAGAAGGACGAGGCGTCAGGCGGCGACGGGTGAGCCCCGTCTAGTCGCGGGCTCTCCGACGGTTGACGTGATGTTAAGAGACCGTGTGATTTCTACCCCTTGGGAAGCGCGCGGTTGACAAAGGCCCACGGAACTCTGATTTGACCGGGTGGTTCCTCTCGAAAACGCGCGCCAGCGCGCGGGCTTGAGCATTTTGGATTGTGCCCGCGCGTTGCGAGCGGCTAACATATGACCAGCGAGCCGGCATTGCTAACGGAGAGCCAATGAGCAAATCTTCGGGCGGCGACTCAAAGAGTACGCTGTATTGCTCTTTCTGCGGAAAAAGCCAGCACGAAGTTCACAAGCTTATTGCGGGCCCGACCGTGTTCATCTGTGACGAATGCGTCGAGCTCTGCATGGATATCATTCGCGAAGAGCACAAGACCAACCTCGTGCGCTCGCGAGATGGCGTTCCGACTCCGCGCGAGATTTGCGAGGTGCTCATGGACTACGTGATCGGGCAGGATTTCGCCAAGCGCGTTCTGTCCGTCGCGGTGCATAATCATTACAAGAGACTGGCGCACGGCACAAAGGGGGGCGACTCGGGACTGTCCAACAAGGGCAGCGAGGTCGAGCTCGCGAAGTCGAACATTCTTCTGGTGGGCCCGACAGGTAGCGGCAAGACCCTTCTGGCGCAGACCTTGGCCCGGATTCTCGATGTTCCGTTTACCATGGCCGATGCCACGACGCTTACCGAGGCCGGCTATGTCGGCGAGGATGTCGAGAACATCATCCTCAAGTTGCTGCAGTCGGCCGACTACAATGTGGAACGGGCCCAGCGCGGTATCGTTTACATCGACGAGGTCGACAAGATCTCCCGCAAATCCGACAACCCCTCGATCACACGCGACGTCTCGGGCGAGGGTGTTCAGCAGGCTCTTCTGAAGATCATGGAGGGGACGATTGCCAGCGTTCCGCCCCAGGGCGGCCGCAAGCATCCGCAGCAGGAGTTCCTTCAGGTCGATACGACCAACGTGCTGTTCATCTGCGGCGGCGCGTTCGCGGGCCTTGAAAAGATCATCATGTCGAGGGGGCGGGGCACCTCCATCGGCTTCGGAGCCGACGTACGTGCGCCCGATGAACGGCGGACGGGCGAAATCTTGCGTGAGGTCGAGCCCGAGGACCTTTTGAAATTCGGCCTGATTCCAGAGTTCGTCGGCCGTCTTCCGGTCATTGCCACCCTCGACGATCTGGACGAGCAGGCGATGATCGATATCCTGACTCGGCCAAAAAACGCGCTGGTCAAGCAGTATCAGCAGCTGTTCGATATGGAGAGTGTTCGTCTTTCTTTCTCTAAGGGCGCCCTGGAGGCGATCGCCCGCAAGGCAATCAAGCGCAAGACCGGCGCAAGGGGGCTCCGCTCCATACTCGAGTCCATCCTTCTCGATACGATGTTTGAATTGCCGGCCCTGAACGGGGTCGAGGAGGTCGTCATTAACCGTGAGGTCGCCGAGAGCCGGGCGAGCCCCCTCTATATCTATGCCGATCGCCGAGACGACATCGAAACCAGCGCTTGAGTCGCCAGGCTTTTGGGATTCCCTCGTTTTTTGGGTTACTTGACGCGGTTTCCCGGGTGACCCATCTCTGAGTGGTCCGGTTCGCTCCACATTCGTACATTCTGGCGAATCTCAGGCGTTCTAGCGCCGATCCATTTCTAGGAATATCATCATGCAGGACGATCTCTACCCGGTTCTCCCTCTGCGTGACATCGTCGTCTTTCCGCACATGATCGTGCCGCTCTTCGTCGGTCGCGAACGGTCTGTTCACGCCCTCGAAGACGTTATGAAGAACGATAAGCAAATCCTTCTTGTGGCGCAGAAAAACGCTGCCCAGGACGACCCGAGCACGGCCGACATCTATCAGGTAGGCACGGTCTCGACGGTCCTGCAGCTGCTCAAGCTGCCTGACGGAACGGTCAAGGTGCTGGTCGAGGGCGGTCGGCGCGCGCGTGTCTCCGAGTTCGCCGACAATCCGTCCTTTTTCCAGGCGCATGTGCAGATCATTGACGAGGATCTCGGCGACGGACAGGAACTGGAGGCCCTCGCCCGTTCGGTGGTGGCCCAGTTCGAGCAGTATATTCGCCTCAACAAGAAGATCCCGCCCGAGGTGCTGGTCTCGATCAATCAGATCGAAGATGCCGGCAAGCTGGCGGATACGATCGCCTCACATCTCGCCCTCAAGATTTCCGAAAAACAGGAGCTTCTGGAGATCGAGACGGTTTCCGAGCGGCTCGAGCGCGTCTATTCGCATATGGAATCCGAGATCGGCGTGCTTCAGGTGGAAAAGAAGATCCGCAACCGCGTCAAGCGCCAAATGGAAAAGACGCAACGTGAGTACTACTTGAACGAGCAGCTCAAAGCGATCCAGAAGGAGCTGGGCGAAACCGAAGACGGCCGCGACGAGGCGGCGGAGCTGGAGGAGCGAATCAAGCGCACCCGCCTGAGCAAGGAGGCTCGCGACAAGGCGCTGGCGGAGCTCAAGAAGCTCCGGTCCATGAGTCCGATGTCGGCGGAGGCGACGGTTGTTCGCAACTATCTCGACTGGCTTCTCAGCATTCCGTGGAAGAAGCGGACGAAGGTCAAGAAGGACATCCGGCTCGCTCAAGAGATTCTCGACAACGATCACTATGGGCTCGAGAAGGTCAAGGAGCGGATTCTCGAATACCTGGCGGTGCAGCAGCGCACCAATAAGGTACGTGGCCCGATCCTCTGTCTCGTGGGACCGCCGGGCGTTGGCAAAACCTCGCTTGGCCACTCGATCGCCCGGGCCACGGGGCGCAACTTCGTCCGTATGTCGCTTGGCGGTGTGCGCGACGAGTCCGAGGTTCGCGGCCACCGGCGCACCTATATCGGCTCGATGCCGGGCAAGATCATCCAGGCCATGAAAAAGGCCAAGGCGTCCAATCCGCTTTTCCTTCTCGACGAGGTGGACAAGATCGGTCAGGACTGGCGCGGGGATCCGGCCTCGGCGCTGCTCGAAGTGCTCGACCCGGAACAGAATTCGACCTTCAACGATCATTATCTGGAGGTCGACTACGACCTGTCGGACGTCCTGTTCGTGACGACCGCCAACACCATGAACATGCCTCCGCCATTGCTCGACCGGATGGAGATCATCCGAATTCCCGGCTACACCGAAGACGAAAAGCTGGAAATCGCCAAGCGCCACCTCATCCTGAAGCAGAGGGAAGCGCATGGTCTGAAGGATGACGAGTGGTCCATTTCCGACGAATGTCTGCGCGATATCATTCGGTACTACACCCGCGAGGCGGGGGTCCGGAACCTGGAGCGCGAGATCGCCAGCCTGGCCCGTAAGGCCATCAAAGAGATCATGATGGGCACCAAGGAACGTGTCCAGGTGACGCGGCGTAATCTTCAGACCTATCTCGGCGTCCGCCGGCATCGGTTTGGTGAGGTGGAAGCGGAAGACCTGGTCGGGATCACGACGGGTTTGGCCTGGACCGAGGTCGGCGGTGATCTGTTGTCGATCGAGGCGCTGATGGTCCCCGGAAAGGGCCGCATGACGATCACGGGTAAGCTGGGGTCCGTCATGCAGGAGTCGATCCAGGCGGCCAAATCGTTCGTTCAGGCGCGGGCCATCCAATACGGTGTCAAACCGGTGATTTTCACCAAGAAGGACATCCACGTTCACGTCCCTGAAGGCGCGATTCCCAAGGATGGGCCGTCGGCAGGGGTTGCCATGGTAACGTCCATCGTCTCGGTGCTGACGGGGATTGCCGTGCGGCGGGATGTCGCGATGACCGGTGAGATTACGCTTCGCGGCCGCGTGCTGCCCATTGGTGGCCTGAAAGAGAAGCTTCTAGCGGCACTGCGCGGCGGACTGAAGATGGTCCTAATCCCAAAGGACAATGAAAAGGATCTCGCCGACATTCCCGACAATGTGAAGCGTTACCTCACGATCGTCACGGTGTCTCATATCGACGAGGTGCTCGAAAAGGCGCTGGTTACGCCGCTTACGCCGATCGAATGGGACGAGGACGATGAGGCGGCTGCCGAAGCGGCGAATCTTGGCGGGTCGGGTTCCGAAGACGAGGATGTCAGCGGCGTTGTGACCCATTGAGCACGCTTTTTTTGAGATACGTGCACCCGCGTTGCGTCTGTTTCCGGCCCGGAACGCAAATCGCTCCGGCGCGAGCGTAACAGAGCCCATAGAGGGGTGCTCTCGCCCAGGTAGCGGACGTATCCGCGACTTGTCACGGTGACCGCCCTCCTGTTCTTGGACGGGGCAACTATCCCGTATTACGGGTGTTCGTGCAAAAAAAAGCTTTTCGGGTTCTTCCAATGACTCTTGCAATTGGACGCCAAGCAGCGTATTCGAACGCGCTGAAACCTGGGGAAAACAGCGGTTCTCGGATTGACGATGCAGTCAAGTCCGATTTAGACTGTGATCCTTAGCACAGGTTTCGCTTGAGTGTCGCGATTATAGTCTTTCGATTGAATAGCCAGAAGAGGGGGGCCCTGAGTTGAACAAGAATGATCTTGTTGCCACCGTCGCGGGCAGTGCCGGCATTTCCAAAGCGGATGCCGCGAAGGCCGTAGATAGTGTATTCAGCGCCATCGCCGACGCCCTGAAAAAGGGCCAAGAAGTCCGTCTCGTGGGGTTTGGGACCTTTAGTGTTGCCCACCGCGCGGCCACGACAGGCCGCAACCCGCGGACGGGTGCGACGATCCAAATTCCCGCCTCGAAACAACCTAAATTCAAGGCAGGTAAGGGTCTGAAAGACGCCGTGAACTAAATCGCGGTTACCGGAATGAGCAACGCCGGCTGGTGCGGGTTCCCGGCCGGCGTTGCCGTTTTTGTCGACCGGGTGGTCACATGCGTCGAATTGCCGGCTTGAAAGCGATATACTGAGGCTCACTGCGTGGCGGGCGGTTAGCTCAGCTGGGAGAGCATTCGGTTTACACCCGAAAGGTCGGCGGTTCGATCCCGTCACCGCCCACCATCTCGCGGCGGGTTTGCGAATTTCTCGGGTTGCGTACGCGTCAAGGTATAAGGGAAATGCTATTGGGCGACGTACCTTGCGGGAAAACGAGATCGCCAGGGCCAGCGGCCCTGGGAGCGCTTGACTCTCCTGTGACCCTGGATTATTTCAGCCAAACTCCTGTCGCAGCTGAAGAAGCACTCTGGGGGTGTAGCTCAGATGGTTAGAGCGCCGGCCTGTCACGCCGGAGGCCGCGGGTTCGAGTCCCGTCACTCCCGCCACTCATTCGACTTACCACGCATCTCTTGAATGGTTTTGCCCAGACCCCAACATATTGGGCACGATCAGGCCAGACAGGCCATCAGGTGTTCGCGCGGCTCCGTGTGGCCGCACTCATCCAACCCTTTAGCGCGGGTCCCAAGGGGACTGCGTGAGCCTGGGGGCGGCTCGAAACCTCCTTGGGGTAGAGATCCGCGCAGGACAACTGCGAGTCTTGAGGCATAGCGGTTAGGTTTGTCATGGAGTCGATGCTGGCCGAATATTTGCCGATTCTGATTTTCATCGCGGTTGCCGCCGTGATCTCTGGAGCGGCTGTTGGCGTATCATGGGTAGTGGTTAGACAGACTCCGGACACCGCAAAAACGTCGGCGTATGAATGTGGTTTTGAGGCTTTCGAGCATTCCCGCGGCCAGTTTGACGTGCGCTTCTATCTCGTGGCTATCCTTTTCATCATTTTTGATTTGGAGGTCGCCTTCCTGTTTCCTTGGGCCGTCAGCCTTGGACAAATCGGCGTCTTTGGTTTTTGGTCGATGATGGTCTTTTTGGCGATACTCACCATAGGTTTCGTCTATGAGTGGAAGAAGGGAGCCCTCGAATGGGATTGAAGACCGAGGCCGGCGCATCTAGTACGCGGCCGCTCCCGCCAGGGCCTGAACAGGACGCCGTACTTGAGAGCGTTACCGGCGAGCTCTCGGAAAAGGGCTTCGTCGTTGCTCAGCTCGACAAGCTGGTAAACTGGGCGCGGACGGGATCGCTGTGGCCGATGACGTTCGGTCTGGCGTGCTGTGCCGTCGAAATGATGCACACATATGTCAGCCGGTACGATCTCGACCGATTTGGCGTTGTGCCTCGGCCAAGCCCAAGGCAATCGGACGTTATTATCGTGGCGGGAACTCTTACCAACAAGATGGCGCCGGCCTTCCGCAAGGTCTATGACCAGATGGCGGAACCGAGATGGGTGATCTCGATGGGATCCTGCGCCAACGGCGGAGGATACTATCACTATTCCTATTCGGTGGTCCGTGGGTGTGACCGGGTCGTTCCGGTCGATATCTACGTACCCGGATGTCCGCCGACGGCAGAGGCGCTTTTGTACGGGATTCTGCAACTTCAGAAGAAGATACGCCGGACGGGAACGCTGTGGCGCTAGGGCGCTCTGACAGGACGATGATTCCAAGCGAAGAAACGACAAATGCGCTGCGGGAGCTTGGTGAGCAGATCGCCAGTTTGCTGCCCAAGGAAGTGCTCCACGTCGAAGTACGGTTAGGCGAGCTTATGCTCGACGTCGCGCGGCCCTCCATCGTCAAGGTCCTCACCTTCCTCCGTGACGACGTCAACTTTCAGTTCAAGCAGTTGATGGACGTCTGCGGCGTCGACCATCCGGATCGGGAGGAACGGTTCGAGGTCGTCTACAATCTCTTGAGCCTGTCTCAAAACTTCAGGGTCCGAATCAGGGTAACAACGGATGAATACACCCCCGTCCCATCGGTGACGGGCGTTTTCAGCTCCGCCAACTGGTGGGAGCGTGAGGCATGGGATCTGTTCGGCATCTACTTTTCGGATCATCCGGATCTGCGGCGGATCATGACGGACTACGGCTTCGAAGGGCATCCTCTGCGTAAGGATTTCCCGCTGACGGGGCATGTCGAGGTCCGTTACGACGATGAGCAGAAAAGGGTCGTCTACGAGCCGGTGAAGCTGACCCAGGAGTTTCGCCATTTTGATTTCCTCTCGCCCTGGGAGGGGGTGCAGTCCGTCCTCCCCGGCGACGAAAAGGCCGAACCCGATGAAGGCAAGAGGCCGGGGAAGGAATAGATGGCCGAAATGGAAATCAAGAACCTGACGATGAATTTCGGGCCTCAGCACCCGTCAGCCCATGGTGTCCTCCGGCTGGTGCTGGAGATGGACGGAGAGGTGATCGAGCGCGCCGACCCTCATATCGGTCTGCTTCACCGCGGCACGGAGAAGCTTATCGAATACAAGACCTATCTGCAGGCGGTTCCGTATTTCGACCGTCTCGACTATGTCTCGCCTCAGAATCAAGAGCACGCGTTCGCCCTGGCCGTCGAGAAGCTGCTGGGGATCGAGGCGCCGCCGCGGGCGCAGGCCATTCGCGTGCTCTATGCGGAAATCGGCCGCCTGCTCAATCACATCTTCACCATCGCTGCGAACGCCATGGATGTCGGGGCCATGACGCCGATGCTCTGGGGCTTCGAGCAGCGCGAGCGGCTGATGGAATTCTGCGAGCGGGTTTCGGGCGCCCGGCTCCATATGGGGTATTTCCGCCCTGGCGGCGTCGCCTTCGACATGCCGCCCGGATTGGCGGAGGACATCTTTGAGTGGGCCGAGCAGTTTCCGTCCTTCATCGACGACATGGAGACCCTGCTTACGGAGAACCGCATCTTCAAGCAGAGGACCGTCGATATCGGGATCATTTCGCAGGAACAGGCGTTGGACTGGGGGTGGAGCGGGCCCAATCTCAGGGCGACAGGCTTGGCCTGGGACCTCAGAAAATCACAGCCTTATGACGGCTATGAGGCGTATGAGTTCGACATTCCCGTGGGCAAACACGGGGATTGCTATGATCGATATCTCGTGCGGGTATTTGAGATGCGGGAGAGCGTGAAGATTCTCCGCCAAGCGATTGAAATGCTCCCCGAAGGACCGGTAAAGGTCAACGACCACAAGATCGCGCCTCCCAGCCGGGCCGACATGAAGCGGTCGATGGAATCCCTGATCCACTACTTCAAGCTGTATACCGAGGGGTATCACGTGCCGCCCGGCGAGACCTACACGGCGGTCGAGGCGCCGAAGGGCGAGTTCGGCGTCTATATTGTTTCCGATGGCACCAACAAGCCGTACCGATGCAAGATTCGGGCCCCCGGCTATGCGCATCTGCAGACCATGGACCTGCTGAGCCGGGGACACATGCTGGCCGACGTGGTCGCCAATCTGGGGTCCCTCGACATTGTGTTCGGTGAGGTCGACCGATGAGCGTTCAGACCATGGATGCGCCGGAGAGCTTCCAGTTCACGGCGGAGAATCTTGAGAAGGCCCGAGCGATCATCGGCAAGTATCCGAAGGGCTGTGAGGCCAGCGCGGTGCTACCCGTGCTCGATCTCGCTCAGCGGCAGAATGGGGGCTGGCTGCCGCAGGCCGCGCTCGAATACACGGCCGAGCTTCTCGACATGCCCTCGATCCGCGTTTACGAGGTCGCGACCTTCTACACCATGTTCAACCTGAAGCCGATCGGGAAGCACCACATCCAGGTCTGCACCAATCTGCCATGTTGGCTGCGGGGGTCCGATGTGGTCGTCGCCGCCTGCCGAAAGACGCTGGGGATCGGTCTGGGTGAGACGACCGAGGACGGTCTGTTCACGCTGTCGGAGGCCGAATGCCTCGGCGCTTGCGTGAACGCGCCCATGATGCAGATTGACGACGATTACTATGAGGATCTGGACGAGGCGAGTACGGAGTCGATTCTGCTGACGCTCAAAGCGGGGCAACGCCCGGCTCCGGGTCCGCAGAATGGCCGCAAGGGCTGCGAGCCGCTGGGCGGGCTGACGACCCTCTTGACTGACGGGGCCGACGACAACCGGGAGCGGGACCACGGTACGGGATCGGATGCCGAGTGATGTTGAGCGACAAGGATCGCGTTTTCAATAACCTCTACGGCTTTGGTGACGTCGGGTTGAAGGGTGCCCGAGCTCGGGGCGATTGGTCGGGGACCAAGGAACTCGTTGCCAAGGGGCGCGAGTGGATCATCAACGAGGTCAAGGCGTCGGGACTTCGCGGACGCGGGGGGGCTGGGTTCTCGGCGGGAATGAAGTGGTCCTTCATGCCCAAGGAGGAAGGGCCTCGCCCCCACTACCTCGTCGTCAACGCCGACGAGGGCGAACCCGGGACGTGCAAGGACCGCGAGATCATGCGCGCCGAGCCGCACAAGCTCGTCGAAGGATGCTTGCTGAGCGGCTTCGGGATAGGCGCGCACGTCGCCTACATTTACATCCGTGGCGAGTTCTATCGGGAATGCGAGATTCTCCAGCGCGCCGTCGACGAGGCTTATGAGGCGGGGCTTATCGGTTCGGACGCCTGCGGCACGGGCTGCGCGTTCGACATTCATGTGCACCGGGGCATGGGTGCGTATATCTGCGGCGAGGAAAGTGCCCTTATCGAGAGCCTGGAGGGAAAGAAGGGCCAGCCTCGCCTGAAGCCTCCGTTTCCCGCCAATGTCGGCCTTTACGGCTGTCCGACGACGGTCAACAATGTCGAGACGATCGCGGCGGTGCCCGCGATCCTGCGGCGCGGCGCCAAGTGGTTTGCCGGGCTCGGACGTCCCAACAACACGGGGACGAAGCTTTTCTGCATCTCCGGCCATGTGAACAACCCCTGCACCGTCGAGGAGGAGATGGGGATCCCCTTGCGGCAGCTGCTTGAGACTCACGCCGGCGGCGTCCGCGGAGGGTGGGACAATCTGCTGGCCGTCATCCCCGGCGGCTCGTCGGTACCCGTGATTCCGAAGGATATCTGCGACACCGTGCGCATGGACTTCGATTCCCTCCAGGAGGTAAAGTCGGGGCTCGGCACGGCCGCCGTGATCGTGATGGACAAGTCGACCGACATCATTCGTGCGATCACGCGGTTGTCCAAGTTTTACAAGCATGAGAGCTGCGGCCAATGCACGCCATGTCGAGAGGGCGCGGGCTGGATGTGGCGCGTGATGGAACGCATGGCGCGCGGCAACGCGTCGGTCGAGGAGATCGACGTCCTGAACGAGGTGACGCGGCAGGTCGAGGGGCACACGATCTGCGCCCTGGGCGATGCCGCGGCATGGCCCATTCAGGGCCTGATCCGGCATTTCCGGCCGGAAATGGAACAGCGTATCGCCGAATACCAATCGGCGCAGACCCGGGCTGCCTAGGGTGAAGGACCATGCCTAAGCTCACCATCGATGGCCAGCAAGTCGAGGTGGAACCGGGACTGACCGTCCTGCAGGCTTGCCAGCAGCTCGGGATTGAAATTCCCCATTTCTGCTTCCATGAGCGCCTCTCCATCGCCGGCAATTGCCGCATGTGTCTGGTCGAGATGGAGCGGTCGCCCAAACCGATCGCCTCCTGCGCCATGCCGGTGGCCGAAGGCATGGTTATTCGCACCAACACGCCGGCGGTTCAGAAGATGCGTCATGGGGTGATGGAGTTTCTGCTCATCAACCACCCCTTGGATTGTCCGATCTGCGACCAGGGTGGCGAATGCGATCTCCAGGACCAGGCGATGGCCTATGGTTTCGACCGCAGCCGTTTCCAGGAGAACAAGCGTGCGGTGGCGGAGAAAGACTTCGGCCCGCTCATCAAGACCTTCATGACGCGCTGCATTCACTGCACCCGCTGCATCCGCTTCGCGACCGAGGTGGCCGGCGTTCCAGAACTGGGCGCGACCGGACGCGGCGAGAACATGGAGGTCGGGACCTATGTGGAGAAGGCGCTGAGTTCGGAACTCTCGGGCAATATGATCGATCTCTGCCCGGTTGGCGCCCTGACTTCGGCGCCCTATGCCTTCACGGCCCGCTCCTGGGAACTCGGCCATACCGAATCGGTTGATGTGCTCGACGCCGTCGGCAGCAGCATTCGGGTTGACAGCCGGGGTCCCGAGGTCATGCGCGTTCTTCCGCGCCTGAATGAAGAGGTGAACGAGGAGTGGATCTCCGACAAAACGCGCTTCGCCTATGACGGCCTCAAGCGGCGTCGGCTCGACCGCCCGTATCTGCGCCGCGAGGGCCGGCTGCAGCCGGTGAGCTGGGCCGAGGCGTTTACCGCCATTGCCGAGCGGATCAAGGGAACCTCGGGTGATCGGATCGCGGCCATCGCCGGGGACCTCGTCGACTGCGAGGCGATGCTGGCCCTCAAGGAGCTGATGACCACGCTGGGCTCGCCCCATCTCGACTGTCGTCAGGACGGCGCCCGCCTCGATGGCGCGCGTCGCGCGGCCTACCTGTTCAACACCACGATCGCCGGGATCGAAGAGACGGACGCCTGCCTCATCATCGGCAGCAATCCACGCGTGGAAGCCGCCGTGCTGAATGCCCGAATCCTAAAACGAAGCAGGGCAGGGCGGTTCCCGGTCGGCGTCGTCGGTCCGGAATGTGATTTGACCTATCCGCACCGAAATCTGGGCGACGACACCTCGGTGTTGCTCGATCTCGCCAGCGGAACGCATGAGTTCTCGAAGGTTTTAGACAAGGCCGAACGGCCGATGCTGATCCTCGGCATGGCGGCGCTCGTTCGGCCTGACGGCGACATTCTTCTCGGCTTGGCCCGCGACATCGCGGAAAAGTACGGCATGCTGGATGAGGCCGCCGGTTGGAACGGCTTCAACGTGCTTCACACCGCCGCGGCGCGTGTCGGGGGCATGGATCTCGGGTTCCTGCCGGGCGACAGGGGCCGGGATCTCCATGGCATTCTCGATGGCGCCTCCGGCGGCGATATCGAGGTCGTCTACCTCCTGGGCGCGGATGAGATCGACATGTCGCGGCTCGGCAGTGCGTTCGTGATCTATCAGGGGCATCATGGGGATGCTGGCGCCCGCCGTGCCGACGTGGTGCTTCCGGGCGCCGCCTACACCGAAAAGAACGCGACCTATGTCAATACCGAGGGCCGTGTGCAGCGCGGCAGGCTCTCCGTCTACCCACCGGGCGAGGCGCGTGAGGATTGGAAGATCCCGCGTGCTTTGTCGGAGGTGCTTGGCATGGCGTTGCCCTTCAACACCCTCGAGGAGCTGAGGGCGCGCATGCTTGAGGTCAACCCCGTGTTTTCGGAAATCGACGTGGTGCAGCCGGTGCCCTGGGGACCCTTTGGTCGCGCCGGCAAGCCGGATGGCATGCCTCTGACATTGCCAGACACCAACTTCTATATGACCGACCCGATCTGCCGCGCGTCGAATACAATGGCCCGGTGTTCGGAGACCTTCCTCAACCAGGATTTGAAAAAAACCGGAACCGATGCCTGACATCGTCCTACAGTATCTCTGGCGCGGCCCCTTCCTCGACGCCTATGTCTGGCCGACGATCTGGATACTTCTCCAGATTGTCGTGATCGTGACGATCGTCATGGTGGCGGTTCCCTATCTGGTCTACGCCGAGCGCAAGGTCATCGGGGCAATACAGCTGCGGCGTGGCCCCAACGTGGTCGGTCCGTTCGGCCTGCTGCAGCCGCTCGCCGACGGCCTCAAGCTTTTCTTGAAGGAGACCATCGTCCCGACCGGCGCCAACCGCGCTGTTTTCATCATCGCGCCTTGCCTGACCTTCTTCCTCGCCCTGATCGCCTGGGCCGTCATACCGTTCGGGCCGGGGCTGGTGCTCGCCGACATTAACGTGGGCATCCTGTTTTTGTTCGCCATCTCGTCGATGGGTGTCTACGGCATCGTGATGTCGGGCTGGGCGAGCAATTCGCGCTATGCCTTTCTCGGCGGGCTGCGTTCGGCGGCGCAGATGGTCTCCTACGAAGTTTCCATGGGATTCGTGATCATCACGGTGCTGCTCTGCGTCGGGTCGCTCAATTTGAGCGATATCGTGATGGCCCAGAAGAACATGTGGTTCGTCATTCCGCTGCTGCCGATGGCGGTGATCTTCTTTGTCTCGACCCTGGCCGAGACCAACCGCCATCCGTTCGACCTGCCGGAGGCCGAGGCCGAACTCGTCACCGGCTACAACGTCGAGTACTCGGCGATGCCGTTCGCCCTGTTCTTCCTCGGCGAGTACGCCAACATGATCCTGATGTCGGCGATGACCACGGTTCTGTTTCTTGGGGGCTGGCTTCCGCCCGTCGACATCGCCCCGTTCAACTGGATCCCGGGTCCGATCTGGTTCGCGTTCAAGATCGCGTTCTGCCTGTTTGTCTTCATCTGGGTGCGGGCGACCTTTCCCCGGTACCGCTATGATCAGTTGATGCGGTTGGGTTGGAAGGTGTTTTTGCCCATCTCCCTTGGCGCCGTTGCCCTGGTTTCCGGGGTTCTGGTGGCCTTCGATCTGACACCGGCGGCGCCCTGAGCGAAAGTGAGCCGAGATGAGCTTCATTGATCGCACCGCAAGGACCATCTTCCTGACCGAGCTGGTCGAAGGCTTGGCCTTGACCGCGCGCTATATCTTCAAACCCAAGGTGACCGTCAATTATCCCTATGAAAAGGGACCGCTGAGTCCCCGTTTCAGGGGCGAGCACGCGCTGCGCCGTTATCCCAACGGGGAAGAGAGATGTATTGCCTGCAAGCTATGTGAGGCGGTATGTCCTGCCCTGGCGATCACCATCGAAGCCGAGCCGCGACCCGATGGGAGCCGGCGAACGACCCGCTACGATATCGATATGCACAAGTGCATTTATTGCGGGTTCTGCCAGGAGGCCTGCCCGGTCGATGCGATTGTCGAGGGGCCGAACTTCGAGTTCGCCACGGAGACCCGAGAAGAGCTAATGTACGACAAGGAAAAGCTTCTATCGAATGGCGAACGATGGGAAACCGAGATCGCGGAGCGGCTCGCCGTCGACGCGCCCTATCGCTGACGGCATGAGATCGGGGGGAAACAACGAACTTGAACACGGGGACGTCGGACTTACTTAGCGCGGGGACCGGGGGGCAGGCCGAGAATGATTGAGGCCATTGCCTTCTATCTATTCGCGTTCGTGGCCGTGGCCGCGGGCGCGATGGTCATATCCGCTCGGAACCCGGTCCATTCCGTGCTGTTCCTCATCCTTGCCTTCTTCAACTCGGCCGGCCTTTTCGTCCTGCTTGGCGCCGAGTTTCTGGCCATGATCCTGGTGATCGTCTATGTCGGCGCGGTCGCCGTGCTGTTCCTGTTCGTTGTGATGATGCTGGACATCAATTTCACGGAGATGCGCCAGGGCTTCCTCCGCTACCTTCCCATCGGCGGCTTGATCGGGCTGATTCTGTTGGTCGAGCTTCTGGTCATTCTCGGCGGTTGGCAGTTGGCGCCCGAGGCGACGACGGCGGGTGCCGCGCCAGTACCGGCCGGACTTCCCAATACGCACGCCCTCGGCGAGCTCATTTACACGCATTACGTCTATCTGTTCCAGGCGGCGGGGATCATCCTGCTGATTGCGATGATCGGCGCCATCGTGCTGACTCATCGCCAGCGGGAGGGGGTTCGCCGTCAGCGCGTCGGGGATCAGGTCCGGCGCCGGGCGTCGGATACGGTGGAACTCAAGAAGGTTCAGCCGGGGAAGGGCATCTGATGTTGGAGATCGGCCTTTCCCACTATCTGACGGTCGCCGCTATCCTGTTCGCTCTGGGGATCTTCGGCATCTTCCTCAATCGGAAGAATGTCATCGTTATTCTGATGTCCGTCGAACTCATGCTGCTCGCGGTCAATATCAACCTCGTCGCTTTCTCGGTGGAGCTCAATGATCTGGTCGGGCAGATCTTCGCTCTGCTCGTGTTGACGGTGGCCGCGGCCGAAGTTGCCATCGGACTCGCCATCCTCGTCGTCTACTTCCGCAATCGCGGAAGTATCGCCGTCGAGGACATCAACCTGATGAAGGGATAGCGCAGGCCGATGCACGTCGCCGCCGTATTCCTGCCCCTGCTGGGCGCCATCATCGCCGGTGTGCTCAGCTTTATCGCGCCTGCGGACAAAGAGCGGGGCAACCGAATCGATCGGGCCGCGCAGTGGGTGACCTGCGGGGCCATGCTGCTGGCGGCGGTCGCCGCGGCATTTGTCTTCGTCGACGTCGTGGTGGATAAGAACGAAACCACCGTCCATCTCGCGACCTGGATCGATTCCGGAGCGTTCGAGGTTTCCTGGGCGCTCAAGTGGGACACGTTGTCGGCGGTCATGGTGCTGATGGTGACCGTCGTTTCCGCGATGATCCACATCTATTCCGTGGGGTACATGCACCACGACCCGTCGATTCCGCGGTTCATGGCCTATCTGAGCCTGTTCACCTTCTTCATGCTGATGCTGGTGACGGCGGACAACTTGGTGCAGCTCTATTTCGGCTGGGAGGGGGTCGGCCTGACCTCCTATCTGCTGATCGGCTTCTGGTATACGCGACCGTCCGCCAACGCCGCCGCCATTAAGGCGTTTCTTGTCAATCGCGTCGGCGACTTCGGATTTGCGCTCGGCGTTTTCGCCACCTTCCTCCTGTTCCAGTCGGTCCATTTGGACACGATCTTCGCTGCGGCGGGCGATCAGGCGCAGACCACGCTCGGCGTTTTCGGCGGCGAGTTCCACGCGCTGACCGTCATCTGCCTGCTTCTGTTTGTTGGGGCGATGGGCAAGTCGGCGCAGATCGGCCTGCATACCTGGCTGCCCGACGCCATGGAGGGTCCGACGCCGGTCTCCGCCCTCATCCACGCGGCGACCATGGTCACCGCCGGTGTGTTCATGGTGGCCCGTCTGTCGCCCCTGTTCGAGTTTTCCGACACGGCCCTGATGGTGGTGACGATCGTCGGCGCGACGACGGCCTTTTTCGCGGCCACGATCGGCTGCGTGCAGAACGATATAAAGCGGGTGATCGCCTATTCGACCTGCTCACAGCTCGGCTACATGTTTTTCGCCTGCGGCGTGTCCGCCTATTCGGCCGGCATCTTTCATCTGGTCACCCATGCCTTTTTCAAGGCGCTTCTGTTCCTGGGCGCGGGCTCGGTGATTCATGCCATGTCCGACGAGCAGGACATGCGGTCGATGGGCGGGCTGTGGCGCATGATTCCTGTGACCTACGTTCTGATGTGGATCGGGTCGCTCGCTCTGGCCGGGGTATGGCCATTTTCGGGCTTTTATTCGAAAGACATCGTGCTTGAGGCCGCCTACGCCGCCGATACCGGCGTCGGCACCTATGCGTTCTGGCTCGGCATCGGGGCGGCGCTGCTCACGGCCTTCTATTCCTGGCGCCTCTTGATCATGACCTTCCATGGCGCGCCGCGGGCCGATGACCGGGTGCTCGCCCATGTTCACGAATCGCCCAAGGTGATGATCCTGCCGCTGATCGTGCTGGCGATCGGGGCGATCTTCGTCGGCATGCTCGCCTACCCGTACTTCGTCGGGGAGGCGTCACCCGAGTTCTGGGAAGCCGCCATTCTGATCCTTCCCGAGCATACGGCCCTTGAGGATGCCCATCATGTCCCGGCTTGGGTCAAGTGGCTTCCGCTGGGCGTGGGATTGGTGGGCATCGCGCTGGCCGTCCTCATGTACGGCCTGGTGCCCTCACTGCCGGGGCTGCTGGCCGAGCGTCTCCATGGCCTGTACCGGTTCCTTCTGAACAAATGGTATTTCGACGAGCTTTACGATGCGCTGTTCGTCCGACCGGCCTTTTATCTCGGGCGCCGCTTCTGGAAGGTCGGCGATGGGACGCTGATCGACGGCCTGGGGCCGGACGGGGTGGCCGCGACCGCCGTCACTATCGCCCGACGCGCGGCCCGCCTGCAGACCGGTTACGTCTATCACTACGCCTTTGCGATGCTCACGGGGGTCGTCGTCATCGTGTCCTGGTATCTCCTTTGGCAGTCGGGGTAGGGGAGCGGTGAGCGACTTTCCGATTCTATCCGTCATCATCTTCTTCATTCCGCTGACCGGCGTTCTGCTGATCCTGATGATCCGCGGGGAAGAGGAGATCGTTGCCCGCAACGCCCGTAACGTCGCCCTCTGGACATCCTCGATCAACTTCGTGATGTCCCTGTTCCTTTGGGTCGGGTTCGACACCTCGACGGCGGCCTTCCAGTTCGAGGAAAACCTGCAGTGGGAGGGGGCGTTCTTCTCCTACCGCGTGGGGGTCGACGGCATTTCCATGCTGTTCGTCCTGTTGACCACGCTTCTCACGCCGATCTGCGTGCTGGCGAGCGTCGAGGCCATCAAATCCCGCGTCAAGGAGTACATGATCGCTTTCCTGATCATGGAAACCATGATGGTGGGCATGTTCTGTGCCCTAGACATTGTTCTCTTTTACATCTTCTTCGAGGGCGTGCTGATCCCGATGTTCCTGGTGATCGGCGTGTGGGGAGGGCCGCGGCGCATCTACGCCGCGTTCAAATTCTTCCTTTTCACCCTTGTCGGGTCGGTGCTGATGCTGGTCGCCATCCTGACCATGTATCTCACGGCCGGCACCACGGACATTCCCGCCCTCATGGCGCACGGCTTCTCGCCGGCTCTTCAGAACTGGCTGTGGCTGGCGTTCCTTGCCTCCTTCGCGGTCAAGCTACCGATGTGGCCGGTTCACACCTGGCTGCCGGACGCCCATGTCGAGGCGCCGACCGCCGGTTCGGTCATGCTCGCGGGCGTTTTGCTGAAGTT
Source organism: Rhodospirillales bacterium (assembly GCA_028281785.1). Taxonomy (GTDB): domain Bacteria; phylum Pseudomonadota; class Alphaproteobacteria; order Rhodospirillales; family Shumkoniaceae; genus JANQJG01. The sequence continues at coordinate 18,202 of JANQJG010000132.1, read as the reverse complement.
CGGCGCATACGGCTTCCTGCGGTTTTCCCTGCCGATGTTTCCGGACGCGACCGTGTTCTTCACCCCGCTGATCTACACCCTCAGCATCGTCGCGGTCATTTACACCTCCCTTGTCGCGCTCGCGCAGGAGGACATGAAGAAGCTGATCGCCTATTCCTCCGTGGCGCATATGGGCTTCGTGACCGTTGGCGCGTTCTCGCTGACCACCCAGGGCCTTCAGGGCGCGCTCTTTCAGGCGCTCAGCCACGGGGTGGTTTCGGCGGCCTTGTTTCTCATCGTTGGGGTGGTCTACGACCGGATGCATTCGCGCGAGATCTCGGCCTATGAGGGGCTCGTTCAGCGCATGCCGGCCTACGCGTTGATCTTCATGCTGTTCATGCTGGCCTCCGTCGGCCTTCCGGGAACCAGCGGATTCGTCGGCGAGTTCCTCGTTCTGGTCGGGGCCTTCCAGGCCAACAGCTGGGTGGCGGCCTTGACGGCGACGGGCGTGATTCTGGGCGCAACCTATATGCTGTATCTCTACCGCCGGGTCATTTTCGGGAAGCTGACCAAGGACAGCTTAAAAGGTATCCTCGATCTGAGTCCTCGTGAGATTGCGGTTTTTGCCCCGCTCGTGCTGTTGATGGTGGTCATGGGGGTTTATCCGGGGCCCTTCCTGGAGGTGATGGAGGCTTCGGTCGACAACCTCCTGCGCGACTTCGAATTGGCGCGCGCGGCAACCGGGACCCTTGCCCAGGCAAGCCCCTGAGACTGAGAAAGGCGCGACGCATCCATGCCGAAAGCCGAAGTTCCCGATCTTCTGCCGGTCATGCCGGAACTGTTTCTGCTCGGCGGCGCCCTCGTTCTGCTGATGTTCGGCGTGTTCCACAAGGGCGGTCAACGGGACACCCATGTCGCGAACTACCGGTTCATCTCTTCGGCCAGCGTCATCGTACTTGTTCTTACGCTCTTGCTGCTGCTGCCGGTCAGCTCCTCCGACTGGGTGATCTTTGGCGGCATGCTGGTCAGCGACCCTTTCGCCATCTTCGTCAAGACACTCGTTCTGCTGGCCTCGGCCGTGGCTCTGGTCATGTCTCAGCGATACTTCGAAAACCATGGCTTGGCGCGCTTCGAGTATCCCGTGCTGCTGCTGCTGGCGACCCTCGGCATGATGCTGATGGTCTCGGCCAACGATTTGATCGCCCTCTATGTCGGGCTGGAGATGCAGAGTCTGACGCTCTACGTCATGGCGTCGTTCCAGCGCCATGACGTCCGCTCGACGGAGGCCGGGCTGAAATACTTCGTGCTCGGTGCGGTGGCCTCGGGCATGCTGCTCTACGGCGCGTCGCTCGTCTACGGATTTTCGGGAACCACGAACTTCGAGGTTTTAGCCGCCCAGCTGTCGGGACAGGCGGCCGCGACGCCCTCGCTTGGTCTTATCATCGGCCTGATCTTCGTCGTCGTCGGCCTTGCCTTCAAGGTCTCGGCGGTGCCCTTCCACATGTGGACGCCCGATGTCTACGAAGGGGCGCCGACGCCCGTCACGGCCTTCTTCTCCGTCGCGCCGAAGCTGGCCGCCGTCGCCCTCTTCCTCCGTGTCATGGTTGGGCCGTTCGGGGATCTGGCGGATCAATGGCAGCAGTTCATTGTTTTCATGTCGATCGCCTCCATGGCCTTGGGCGGGTTCGTCGCCATCAACCAGCGCAACATCAAGCGCCTTATGGCTTACAGCTCGATCGGACATGTTGGATACGCCTTGATCGGCCTCGCCGTGGGAACGGAGGAGGGGGTTCGCAGCGTCCTGATCTATATGTCCATTTATCTCTTCATGAATCTGGGCGCGTTCGCCTGCATTCTGTGCATGCGCCGGGCCGACCGGATGGTTGAGGAGATTTCGGATCTGGCCGGGCTGTCGAAAAGCCATCCGTTCCTTGCCCTGGCGATGGCTATTTTCATGTTTTCGATGGCGGGCATTCCCCCGCTTGCCGGCTTTTTCGGAAAGCTCTACATCTTTCTCGCGGCGATCGAGGCGGAGCTGTACGGTCTCGCCATCATTGGCGTTCTGACCAGTGTCGTGGCCGCCTTCTACTATTTGCGCATCATCAAGGTGATGTATTTCGACGACCTCGCCGAACCTCTGGAGAGGCCCATTGGACGGGAGATGGGGCTCGTCCTTGGTGGAACCAGCCTTGTCATACTCTTCTTCTTCCTCTACCCGTCGCCTCTCTTGACTGGAGCCCAAGCCGCCGCGGCGGCGCTGTTTTCCGGGTAATGGTGGAACTGGTTCTTCCCCGCGGTTACCGGCTCGTCTCCCTGGACTCCGTTGACAGCACCAACGAGGAGGCGTGGCGCCTCGCGAGAGCGGGATCGGCGCAGGCGACGCTCGTGATCTGGGCCAAGGCCCAGACAGTGGGGCGGGGCCGGCAGGGGCGGCACTGGGTATCGAAACCGGGCAATCTCTATTGTTCCTTTCTGATCCCGGCCCGTTGGCCGACAAGGCGCGCGCCCGAGATCGGTTTCGTCGCCACCAATGCCGTGGCCGAGACCGTCACCGCCTTTCTGCCGCCGGGCTGCCGTGTGCTCTGCAAATGGCCCAACGATGTGCTCGTCAATGGCGGCAAGGTCGCGGGTATTCTGCTCGAGAACGTTACGGGCAATGCGCCAAAGGCGGACCAATTGATCCTGGGCATCGGCATCAACCTCACCCATTTTCCGGACGAAACGAGATACCCGGCGACCTGTCTGCTTGACGAAGGGGCCGACGAGGCCGATATCGGAACGGTTCTTCAGGATCTTGCCGGCCGCGTCGCGGCGGGTTTGGCGGCCTGGGAGCGAAAGGGTTTCGGCGATGTCCGGCGGTCGTGGCTGTCCCGCGCCGCCGGCCTGGGCGCCCCGATCGAGATAAAGCTGCCAAACGAGACGCTGCGTGGCGTCTTTCGCGATCTGGATTCGGATGGGGCGTTGGTCCTGGCCACCGGAGAATCCGAACGTCGCGTCACCGCCGGCGATGTATCGCTTGCGTCGCCGCCACCCATATGAAGACCCGTCATGCTGCTGACCATTGATTCCGGCAACACCAACATCGTCTTCGCCGTGTTCGACGAAGCGGGCGTGATGCGCGGGGAGTGGCGCTCCTCGACGAACGCGAACCGCACGGCCGATGAATTCTGGGTGTGGCTGACCCATTTGATGCAGCTGGCCGAGATCGACCGCGACGATATCGACGCGGCCATCGTGGCGACGGTCGTGCCGGCTACTCTGTTCAGCCTCAAGCGGCTGTGCCGGCGGTACTTCGAGGTCGATCCCCTGGTGGTGGGTGACCCGGGCGTCCATCTGGGCATCGACAATCTTCTCGACCGGCCGGAGGAGACGGGTGCCGACCGACTGGTCAACGCGGTCGCGGCACATAAGGAATATGGCGGCCCCCTGATCGTGATCGACTTCGGTACCGCGACCACATTCGAAGTGGTCGACAGTCAGGGCAACTACTGCGGCGGCGCCATCGTCCCCGGCGTCCATCAATCGCTGGAGGCGCTGCACCATTCCGCCGCCCTGCTGCCGCCGGTCGCCGTTGTCCGGCCGGAGCGGGTGATCGGCAAATCGACGATTCCCGCGATGCAGTCCGGTATCTACTGGGGATACATCAGTCTGATCGAGGGGCTGGTGGCCCGTATTCGCCAGGAGTTCACGAGTGCCGCCGGCCAGGGTCGTCGCATGAAGGTCATCGCCACCGGTGGGCTGGCGCCGCTGTTCGCGGAAGGCTGCGACGTCATCGACAAGACCGACCTCGACCTTACGCTTCGCGGGCTCTACGCGATCTATCAACGAAACAAGAAGACATGACCCAAACCAACGCGGAAGATCTCGTGTTCGCGCCTCTTGGGGGCGCGGGCGAGATCGGCATGAATCTGAACCTCTATGGCTACGGACCAGAGACCGACCGCCGGTGGATGATCGTCGATCTGGGCGTGACGTTCGGGAACGGTACGACGCCGGGCGTCGACGTGATCATGGCCGATCCCGCCTTCATCGAACGGCACCAGGAAAATCTCGTCGGCATCGTCCTGACCCATGCCCATGAGGACCATGTCGGGGCCGTCCCTTATATGTGGAATCGCTTACGCTGCCCGGTCTTCGGCACGCCTTTTACCCTTTCGATCCTTAAGCGAAAGCTGCGGGAGGAGGGGATCGAGCGCGAGGTTCCCGTCTACCAGGTTCCGCTCAGCGGGCACTTCGAACTCGGCCCCTTTGATCTGGAGATGGTGACTCTCACCCATTCCATTCCCGAACCCAACGCCATCGCCATCCACACGCCGGCGGGGACGGTCCTTCATACCGGCGACTGGAAGCTCGACCCGGCTCCGGTGATCGGCCCCCAGGCCGAGGAGGAGACACTTCGACGACTGGGCGATTCAGGCATTCTCGCCATCGTGTGCGATTCGACCAACATCTTCGAGCCCGGTAGCTCGGGCTCTGAGTCGGAGCTTCTCGAGGGCCTGACAGAGGTCATCGCCGGTTGCGAGAATCGGGTGGCGGTCGGTTGCTTCGCGAGCAACGTGGCCCGCCTCGAAACCATCGCGGCGGCGGCTCGCGCCAATGGCCGCGATGTCGTGATCGCGGGCCGCTCGCTGCGGCGGATCGAGGAGGCGGCGCGGGAGAATGGTTACCTTTCTGACGTGCCCGCCTTCCTGCCCGAGGATTCGGCGGCCGAGCTGCCCCGGGATCGCGTCCTGATCATCTGTACGGGCAGCCAGGGCGAGCCGCGGGCGGCGCTGTCCCGGATCGCCGAGGGTGATCATCCGCGGGTGACGTTGGAGGAGGGGGATACCGTCGTCTTCTCCTCGCGCGTGATCCCGGGGAACGAGTTGGCCATCGCCCGCCTGCACAACCTGTTGACTCGCCGCGGGGTTCGCATCGTCACCCAGAAGGATTCTTTTGTGCATGTCTCCGGCCATCCCGCGCGCGACGAGATGATCCGCATGTACAGCCTCGTTCGCCCCCATATCTGCGTGCCCGTTCACGGCGAGCTACGCCATTTGGTGGAGCATGCGAGGCTGGCCAAGGAATGCGGCGTCCCGGTGACGGTTCCGGTCGAGAACGGGGATCTGATACGCCTCGGCCCTGGAGAGCCGGGGTTGCTCGACAACGTTCCGGTCGGACGCCTCGTGTTGGATGGAAACCGGCTTGTTCCCCTCGACGGAGCCACGGTTCGAGACCGGAGCAAGGTCCTTTACAATGGAACGGCGACCGTGGCCGTGGTCGTGGACGGCGACGGCGAGCTCGCGGCCGAGCCGCAGGTGTCGACCATCGGTCTCCTGGATGGCGAGGAGGAATCCTTCGCGCTGGAGACCGCCTGCGAGGCTGCTTTCGATGCCTTCGAGCGCCTGAAGGACTCGGCACGCGAAGACGATGAGAGCGTTCGTGAAGCCGTCCGGCTTGCGGTTCGCCGTGCCTTCCGCAAGACTCTCGGCAAGAAGCCCGTGACCCAGGTCCAGGTGATCCGACTGTGAGCGAGAGGGTCTCATGATCGGACGGCTGAGCCATGTCGCCATCGCCGTTCCGGATCTCGACGCCGCCTGCCGGCGCTATCGGGACGGGCTCGGCGCGGCCGTCTCCGATCCTCGGCCGATGCCGGAGCACGGGGTGACGGCCGTTTTTGTCGAGCTGCCGAACACCCGGGTCGAGCTGCTGGAGCCCCTGGGCGACTCGTCCCCCATCGCGGGCTTCCTGGAGCGCCATCCGACGGGCGGCCTCCATCATCTGTGTTTCGAGGTCGAGGACATTGAGGCCGCGCTTCAGGCGCTGGAGGCGCGGGGAGTGCGTGTGCTCGGCGAGGGACGGCCGGCCCCGGGCGCCCATGGCAGGCCCGTTCTTTTCCTTCATCCCAAGGACTTCGGCGGCACCCTTATCGAGCTCGAGGAGGCGTGAGGGCCATGGGGTGGGTGACCGGGCTCGCCGTCTACGCCGTGATCTGGTGGCTCGTCGTGTTCATGGTTCTGCCCTGGGGCAACCGATCGCTTGATTCCGAGGACGTCGCCAAGGGGCATGCCTCGAGCGCGCCCCGGAAACCGCGGCTCTTGCTCAAGATGGTGGTGACCACGGCCATCGCCACGGTCTTCTGGGTCGTCTTCTACCTTGTGGCCGAATCCGGCCTCGTCTCGTTTCGGACCTGAGACATGTCCTGGTATTGCGATGCGGCTCCGGGCCACCCCCTGCACGGCCCCTATCATGACAAAGAGTACGGCTTTCCCCTGACCGACGAGGCGGCCCTTTTCGAACGTCTGTCCTTGGAGGTGTTTCAGGCCGGCCTGTCCTGGCTGCTGATCCTCAAGAAGAGGCCGGCGCTCGTCGCAGCCTTCGACGGTTTCGCGGTCGACCGCGTCGCCACCTATGGCGAGGGCGAGGTGGCCCGCCTTCTGAACGACGCGGCCATCATCCGCAACCGCCGCAAGATCGCGGCCACGATCGAGAACGCACGCATCATCGCCGGCCTGCGCGACACCCATGGCGGTTTCGCGGCCTGGCTCGCCGCCCATCACCCCCGCGGCAAGCAGGACTGGGTCGGACTGTTCCGCCAGACGTTCCGGTTCATGGGCGGCGAGGTGGTGAATGAGTTTCTGATGAGCATCGGGTACCTGCCCGACGCCCATCGCGAGGACTGTCCGGTCTTCGCACGAATCGCCCGCCTTGATCCGCCCTGGATGCGCAGCGCGGCTCGCGGTAACGAGGGATAGGATTCTCTATAGCGGTGCGGAAACAAAAAACGGCGAGATCGCCCGGATCACGCCGCCCTTCAACTGAACTCTCGGCACTCGATTACAAGGAGAGCCTGTTTTCTTCTTAAACTCCCAAAACCCGGGAACGGTTCCCACCGCGCCAGAGTCCTCGTTTGCTTGAGGATACCTAATAATAGAGAGCCCCTGATTCCAGATCAACCATTTTGACCCATCGCGCGCCGCCGCCGAACGGCGTCCCACCCATGCGTCTTGGCCTCCGACGAAGCACAACAAATAGTAGGAAGAGTGTTGCTTTTCTTGTGACACCGGCTCGTCTGGCGCCTATATCAGTTGTGGGGACCGTGGGACTGATCGGCAAATTGAGCGGCCCGTGGGTCATCCGGAGGTAGCCGCTCGACCATCCTGTCGCGACGTATCTTCGGGACCGCGCCGCCGGCTCACCTCTCAGTGCCGGGCTGCAGACTTCCTCGCACCAGGAAATCGTTCGTGACACCTGACTCCTCGGCTCGCCTCTCGCTCGGCTTCGCTTGTGTGGCTCACAGCTACTCACACTTCCTGCTGCCGATCTTTTCGGTTGTCGCCCTGGCCCTTGAGGGTGAGCTCGGACTCAGCCATGGCGAGGCCATCGGTCTCATTCTGATCGGCAACATCCTCTTCGGCGTGGCCGCGCCTCTCGCCGGCTGGCTGGGTGACCGCTGGAGCTCGGTGGGCATGATGACCCTCTTCTTCTTCGGCACCGGCGGCGGGATGATACTTACCGGCTTCGCCGATACGGCCCCTCAGATCGCTGCCGCATTGGCCGTCACGGGGTTGTTTGCCTCCATCTACCATCCGGTTGGCATTGCCTGGCTCGTCAGAAACTCTGTCAATCGGGGAGCCGCCCTTGGAATCAACGGCCTGTTCGGCGTGGTTGGACCGGCGGCCGGACCGTTGATCGCGGGCATCTTGATCGATCTGGCAACTTGGCGGGCCGCTTTCTGGCTGCCGGGCTTGATGATTGTCGTGACCGGCATTTTGTTCGCCGTGTTTCTCGCCCGCGGCAGGATTACGGAGAGCAAGCGCGATCTCCGCGCGGAACCACAGGCGCCACGAGATGCGGCCATCCGCACATTCCTGATACTCGCCGTGACGCTGGTCTGCGCAAACCTCACCTACCACGCGATTCAGGCCGGGCTTCCCAAGATCTTCTCCGAGCGGGTGACGGACATGGAGGCGTCCGGCGCCATCGGCCTGTCGCTTCGTGTCGGCCTCGTTTATCTCCTGGCCGGTCTCATGCAGGTGGTGGCGGGCCGGTTGGCCGACCGGTATCCGCTCAAGCTGGTGTATCTCGGCACCTTCTTCCTCCAGATCCCGGTGCTGGTGATCGCCGCCAATCTTGGCGGGCCGACCCTGGTTGCCCTCGCGACCCTTTTCGTGATGATCAATCTCGCGGCGCAGCCTGCCGAGAACAGTATCGTGGCCCGTTACGCGCCGAGCCGCTGGCGTGGCCTCATCTACGGTCTGAAGTTCATCCTCGCGTTCGGCGTGGGCAGCCTCGGCATCAAATTGGAGGGGGCGGTTTACGATCTGACCGGCGGGTTCTTCTGGCTTTTCATGGTCCTCGCCGGGCTTGCCGCGACGGCGGCGCTGATTGGGCTGTTCATGCCTTCCGAGCGGGCGCGTGGCGTGTTGGCGGCAGCCGAGTAGCCGCCGAAGAAAGTCGCCGAGGTATTCTGATACCCTGTCGATAACCTGCGCAAAAATAATGATTTTTTGTTGACTGGATGCGGGCATCTGGCATACTCCGCCGCCCGTGAGGCTCCGGTACGGAGCCCATCCAACACGACCAGCGAGCTCATGATGAAAACCTATTCGGCCAAGCCGTCGGAAGTGGACCGCAAGTGGTACGTCATCGACGCCGAAGGAGTCGTCCTCGGGCGGCTCGCCAGCATCGTGGCCATGCGCCTGCGCGGTAAGCACAAACCGATGTACACGCCGCATATCGATTGTGGCGACAATATCATTGTGGTGAATGCGGAGAAGGTGCGCCTCACGGGGCGCAAGCGGACCGACAAGCGGTACTTCTGGCATACCGGCCATCCCGGCGGGATCAAGTCGCGGTCGCCGGATCAGATCCTGTCCGGAAACCATCCTGAGCGGGTCATCCTCAAGGCTGTGGAGCGCATGATCAGCCGCAACCCGCTGGGCCGGCGGCAGATGCGGAAACTGCACGTCTATCCCGGTCCCGCCCATCCGCATGAGGCGCAGAAGCCCGAGGTTCTGGACCTGTCTGCCATGAACCCGAAGAACAAGAGGAGCATTTGAGGCCATGGCTCAGGAAAGAATAGGCCTTGAGGATCTGAAGGACGCGGTCGAAGGGACGGCGCCGGAGACCCCGGTCTCCACCGAGGATGCCGTTCTGCCGGAACCGAAGATCGACCAAAATGGACGGGCCTATGCCACGGGCAAGCGCAAGAACGCGATTGCCAGGGTGTGGATCAAGCCGGGCTCCGGCAACGTGACGGTGAACGGTCGCGATGTCGAAAGGTTCTTTGCGCGGCCCGTGCTGCGGATGATCATCAATCAGCCCTTTGAAGTGGCTGGGCGCGCCGGCCAGTACGATGTGATTTGCACCGTCTCCGGGGGGGGACTCTCGGGGCAGGCGGGTGCCGTCCGCCATGGGATCAGCCGCGCGCTCACCTATTACGAGCCGGCCTTGCGACCCGTACTTAAGAAAGGCGGGTTCCTGACTCGCGATGCCCGGGTCGTGGAGCGCAAGAAGTATGGCCGCCGCAAGGCCCGACGGAGCTTCCAGTTCTCCAAGCGGTGATCCCACAAGATTTCAAGTTTTCGCGGCGGAAAGGGCGTTCCCGTTGGGAACGCCCTTTCCGCGTTCCAGCATTAGCTGATGTAGCTGATGCCAGGGGAGAAATTCGCGTCTGTCAGCAGGGGAAAATCGCGCAAGCGCTGTCGTCGTCACGCTCGAACTGATCGTACAGCGGGAACAGCTCTTGGGTCACGTTTCGGACCATCTGGCGGAACTGCGGGTCGCGGGACGTGGCTGGGGCGGGGATACTGGCGCGGACCTCGGTATAGGTCCGATCTCCGACGCAGAACCCTGCAATCACATGGAGCCGCTCGCCGGTCGGCCCCGCCTGAAGCTCCCGCGATCCATCGCACAACCAGAAGCCGTTGAATGCGCGGGGGGGATTGAACAGAAATACCGCGCGATACTCGGGGCGAACCCTCGGGGTTCTCTCGGTCGTGAAGTTGGTCACCGGTCCCGCATGGCTGCCATACATTTCGTCCGTGATGGTCCGGTCGACCTCCGCCTTGGGCTCGGGGAAGGGGTTGCCCACGACGTCGACAAGGAAATCGCCAAGGGCGCCGCCATAGGCGAAAAAGCTCTGAATCCCTTGGAAGTTCACCTTGCTGCGCCGGATCTCGACACCGCAGGCGGCGACGCTCAGGATAACGACGCCGATCAAGGCTACGCGCAAAACAGACTTCACCATCTATCTCCTATGGTTTCTGCTGCCGTAAAGATGGTGGTGGTTTTATGGGAGAGGTAGAGCGTCTCTCGCCTCACACGTCGATGTGATCGACAAAGCGGGCGTGCGTCTGAATGTATTCGAACCGCAATTCGGGTTTGCGCCCCATCAGGGTCTCGACCACGCTCGCGGTGGTCTTTGCCGATGCCGCGGGATCGGCCGCCGACCCGTCGGCGATCGTGACGCGCAGGATCTTGCGTTTGGTCGGGTCCATCGCCGTCTCTTTGAGCTGGGCTGGCGGCATCTCGCCCAGCCCCTTGAACCGGCTGATTTCGATTTTTCCCTTTCCCGTGAACTCGGTCGCCAGAATTCGGTCCTTGTTGGCATCGTCGAGGGCGTAGACGGACCGCCCCCCCTGGCTGATGCGGTAAAGCGGGGGGATTGTCAGGTAGAGATGACCACCTTCAATGAGTTGCGGGATCTTTTTGAAGAAAAACGTCATCAATAGAGACGCGATATGGGCGCCGTCGACGTCCGCGTCCGTCATGATGATCACCCGTTCATAGCGCAGCGCCGCCTCGTCATAGGCCTCGCCCACGCCGCAGCCCAAAGCTTCGACCAGATCCCGCAGTTCCTGATTGCCGCGGTATTTGTCGGCCGACGCGCTGGCGACGTTCAGGATCTTTCCGCGCAGGGGCAGCACCGCCTGCGTCTCACGGGCGCGCGCCTGCTTGGCCGAGCCTCCGGCGGAGTCGCCTTCCACCAGGAAGATCTCGGTGCCTGCGGCCGTGGTTCGCGAGCAGTCCGCGAGCTTGCCCGGCAACCGCAGCTTACGCGTCGCCGACTGCCGCTTGAGTTCCCGGTCCTGCCGACGCCGCAGCCGCGTCTCGGCCCGCTGGACGATTCCGTTGAGCAGCGCCTGGGCGGCATCCGGTGCCGCCGACAGCCAGTGATCGAAGTGGTCGCGGATCGATGTCTCGACAAGGCGTGCCGCTTCCGGCGAGGACAGGCGCTCCTTGGTCTGGCCCTGGAACTGCGGATCCTCGATGAAGACCGACAGCATGGCGCAGCAACCGCCAACGACATCCTCGGCGGTGATCTTGGCCGCCTGCTTGTTGTTGATGAGGTCCCCATAGGCGCGGAGGCCCCTTGTCAGCGCCGTTCGCAGCCCTTGCTCGTGGGTCCCGCCCTGGCTCGTCGGAACGGTATTGCAGTAGGAATTCAGGAAGCCGTCCTCGTCCATCGGCCAGTCCACGGCCCATTCGACCCTGCCGGACCCGCCGTTCAAACGTGCTTCCCCCGCAAAGGCCTGCGGCGTGATCCGCTTCCGGTCGTTCAGAACGGACTCAAGAAAATCCCGTAACCCCCCAGGAAAGCGGAGGATTTCCGATGCCGGCGTGGTGTCCTTTTCGCCGATGAGGGCGGGATCGCAGCTCCAGCGGATCTCGACGCCGCGGAACAGATACGCCTTCGACCGCGCCATGCGGTAGAGGAGGGCGGGGCGAAATCGGGCGCGCTCTCCGAAAATCTTGGGGTCGGGGTGAAAGGTGACGGTGGTTCCCCGCCGGTTCTGAATGGCCCCGAGATCCTTGAGCGGTTCTTGAGGCTTCCCGCGGCGGTAGCTCTGGCGCCATAGGTGGCGGTCGCGGGCGACCTCCACGGTCATTTTGTCGGCGAGCGCGTTCACGACCGAGAGTCCGACCCCGTGCAGCCCGCCCGATGTCGCATAGGCCTTGCCGCTGAATTTCCCGCCCGAGTGGAGCGTCGTCAGGATGATCTCGAGCGCCGGCCGGTTCCGGTATTTGGGATGTGGGTCGATGGGGATGCCGCGCCCGTTGTCGCGAACCGTCACCATGTTGTCCGCGGCGAGTTCCAGCTCGATACGGCTGGCATGTCCGGCCACGGCCTCGTCCATGGCATTGTCGAGCAGCTCCGCCACGAGGTGATGCAGGGCGGCCTCGTCGGTGCCGCCGATATACATGCCCGGGCGGCGGCGCACGGGCTCCAGCCCCTCCAGGACCTCGATGTCCTTGGCCGTGTAGGAGTCGCTCTGGCGTTTCGTTAGATCGAAAAGGTTGTTCATCCCTCAAATCCCGGGACCAGCACCGGGCTATCATGTCCGGCACCGGGGTCTCCAAACCGCATCAGCGTGATAAAGTACTCAGACGGATCAAAGCGCACAAGATATTGTGAGATGATACGCGAGATGCTGGGGCAGACAGGGAGATCGGACCCGGAGGTCTCGGAAGTTTCGTTCGCCGGCACGGTCTTCCGGGGCAACAGAACGTATCAGGAACCTCATTGGAGGTAAAAACTCCCCCAAAGGGAGGGGGTATAGCCGAATCATCAGCGAATAGAACGCGAACATAAAGCAAACTTGGGCCACAACACATGATTGAGTCTAAATCTCGATTTGCCCCTCACGGGGACGTGTGTGGCGCTGCCGTTAGTGATCCGGCATATCCAATCTCCACCTTGGGAGACGCATCATGCAGCGATTGTTGGTGGCCCTGGCCCTGGTTGTTCTGGCGCCCGCAGCGATGGCGGGGGAGGCGGATGTCGTGGAAGCGAAAGCCCAGCGGGGCGCTGACGGCAGCTATCGCTTCGACGTCACGGTACGTCACGCCGACACTGGCTGGGATCACTATGCCGACCGTTGGGAGGTTCTGGCCCCGGACGGGACCGTCCTCGGCACCCGCACCCTGCTGCATCCCCATGTGGAGGAACAGCCTTTCACGCGTAGTCTGTCCGGCGTGCGCATTCCCGAAGACGTCGCCGAGGTCACCATCCGCGCCCATGACAGCGTCGACGGCTATGGCGGCAAGACGCTGACCCTCCGCCTCCCCGAAGGATAGACACGATAACGGACAGGAATTCGCTTACTTGTTTTTACCTCGTTCCGACGGGCGGAGATCGATCGACGTCGGAAGTTCGTTCTTATCGACGAGTTTCACCGTCTCCGATCGTTTGGCTTTCCAAGCGTCGGCGAACTCCACGGGCGGGTCTTGGAGGAACGGACCCATATCTGTCAGCAGATAGAGCCGATATCCGTTCTGCGAGGTCAGTCGGCCGAAGCCGTTCCGCGGCCCCTCCATGACCAGCAGGCCCTCGAATGCGGTTCCGTCGTCGCATTCCGCCGTTGTCTTCAGGATGGAGCGGGCAAGCCGTCCTTTGCGGCGCAAATCCTCATTCTCCCAGGTGAACACGCAGATGCCGTGCTCGGCGATCCTGGCTCCGAACACCCCTCGGCAGGGTGCAACCTGCTCCAAGGAAATGCGCGCCCGATATGCGGGGCTCGTTTTCAGTTTTGCGGATTGCCAGCGTGGCGAACTCGACGCCCAACGTGCGGGCGGGTTTGGGTAGTTTTTCGGATTCCTGAACGCGTTTTTGATAGGCGGCGATGGCGGAAACGAGTTGGCCTTTTGTCAATCCCCTGACGTCACGGTCACCAAGCGCATGGATCGAGCATTCGGATCTGGCCGCCTCTCGGCACAGGTCGACTGCCAACTGAGCGTTGTCTTGAATATCGCATGCCATGAATCGGCGCATGACATTGCGAGGGCGAAATGTCTGAGGATCATAGGCGTCCGACTCGACCCGGATTTTGCCCTCTGGATAGCGGGCATACTTCCGATCTTCGTCTTCAGCGTACTCGGGAAGCGTATCGAAATCGACGTGCTCGGGCACGACCGGAGGTTCTGGTGAGCAGGAGGATAGGGCGACGGCCAGGAGGATAACGCAGAGGACGCGACTCCATGCTCTCATGCTGGTTCTCTGAGCCTCCGGGATGCGGCGTAGATGCCAAGCAAAACTCAATGAGTGAATTTCAAGTAATTCTCATGACTAGATGTGGATTGGTTGGTGAGCATATGATCTCGTATGGTCGGCCTGAGGGCAAATTATGATTGGTTTCAATCCTGTAACATTCACAATGGTTGGTTCACTTCACGGTAGACAAAAGATGGCGGAGAAATAATCTCTCTGCCTTCCCGAGAACGAGATACAAAAAAGGGGCCGCTTCTGCCGGCGGCCCCTTTCCCTGAAAGGTTCCTGAGCGTCTAGGACGAGTAGTACATCTGGAACTCGACCGGATGCGGCGTGTGCTCGAAGTTGTAGACTTCTTCCCATTTGAGCTCGAGATAGCCGTCGATCAGGTCGTCGCTGAAGACGTCGCCCTTCTTGAGGAAGTCGCGATCCTCGTCGAGCGCGTTGAGGGCCTGGCGCAGGCTGCCGCACACGGTCGGAACTTCCTTCAGCTCCTCGGGCGGCAGGTCGTAGAGGTTCTTGTCGATGGCGTCGCCCGGATGGATGCGCTTCTCGATGCCGTCGAGCCCGGCCATCAACATGGCCGCAAAGCTCAGATAGGGGTTGGCAGTTGGATCGGGGAAGCGGACCTCGACCCGCTTGCCCTTGGGGTTCGCCGTGAACGGAATGCGGCAGGACGCGGACCGGTTGCGCGCCGAATAGGCGAGCAGGACTGGCGCCTCGAAGCCGGGGATCAGGCGCTTGTAGCTGTTCGTCGAGGGGTTGGTGAAGGCGTTCAGCGCCCGGGCATGGGTGACGATCCCGCCGATATAGTAGAGGGCGGTGTCGGAGAGGTCGGCGTAGCCCGATCCCGCGAAGACCGGGTTTCCGTCCTTGAAGATGGACTGATGGGTGTGCATGCCCGACCCGTTGTCGCCGACCACGGGCTTCGGCATGAAGGTGGCCGTCTTGCCATAGCTGTGGGCGACCATGTGGACGCAGTATTTGTAGATCTGAAGGTCGTCGGCGGCCTTGACCAGGGTGTCGAAGGCGACGCCAAGCTCAGACTGGCTCGGCGCGACCTCGTGATGGTGCTTCTCCATCTTGAGGCCCATTTCCTTCATCACGGACACCATCTCGGCCCTCAGGTCCCCGGTCGAATCCACGGGCGGGACCGGGAAGTACCCGCCCTTGATGGGGGGGCGGTGGCCGATATTGCCGCGGCCCTCGGGCATGATCTTGCCGCTCACATAAGGCCCTTCATCGGAATCGAACTCATAGAAGCAGCTGTTCATCGACACGTTGAAACGCACGTCGTCGAAAATGAAAAACTCCGCCTCGGGCCCGAAATAGGCGGTGTCGCCGACACCCGTCGAGGCCAGATAGGCCTCGGCCTTTTTCGCGAGCGAGCGCGGGTCGCGGCCATAGGACTGACCGGTCGCCGGTTCGAGCACGTCGCAGAACAGAATCAAAGAGGGCTGCGCGGAGAAGGGGTCGAGCCTGGCGGAGGCTGCGTCGGGAATAAGAGCCATGTCGGACTCGTTGATCGCCTTCCAGCCCGCGATCGACGACCCGTCGAACATGATGCCGTCGGCGAACGCGGCGTCGTCGATAGACTCCGAGGTCATGGCCAGATGCTGCCACTTGCCGCGGGGATCGGTGAAGCGCAGGTCGACGAAGGGGATGTCCTTTTCCTTGATAACCTTCAGGACATCCTCTGGGCTCTTGCAGTTCAAAGACATCTTCGTGTTCCCTCTTTTCCCTTTTCGAACAATGAATAAACGCAGATGGTGGGGCGGATGGCGTTCTCAGATGGCTTCCGAGCCCCGCTCACCGGTGCGGATGCGGATCGCCTCCTCGACATTGGTGACGAAGATCTTGCCATCGCCGATCCGGTC
Organism: Rhodospirillales bacterium; assembly: GCA_028281785.1. Classification (GTDB taxonomy): domain Bacteria; phylum Pseudomonadota; class Alphaproteobacteria; order Rhodospirillales; family Shumkoniaceae; genus JANQJG01. The sequence goes on along the minus strand of JANQJG010000132.1, from coordinate 2,374 downwards.
GGTGCGCGCGGCGCGCTGGATCGCCTCGATCGCCGGCTCGACGATGCTGTCGTCGACGACCAGCTCGATCTTCACCTTGGGCAGGAAATCCACCACGTATTCCGCGCCCCGATAGAGTTCGGTGTGACCTTTCTGGCGCCCGAAGCCCTTTGCCTCGAGGACGGTGATTCCCTGGAGTCCCACCTCTTGCAGCGCCTCCTTCACCTCGTCGAGCTTGAAGGGCTTGATGATGGCTTCGATTTTTTTCATGAAATCGCGCCTCTCTATTGGACGGCATCGGCCGATACGCCACGGCGAACGGCCGGCGCCACGGATTGAGTTTCGATCCATGCAAAGGACCTCTGGCGCCGTGCGAGAAGCGGGCGCCGCATTCTCATTCGCACAACCCGTGCCAAACCGCCGCAATTCGGGTCGGTTTGCCAATACCCCCGCGATTCTTGGGGTTCGGCGCGCCGCCGAAGCTGATTTTCAGCGCCGATCTGCCTAGAAAACAGTCAAATGCTGATTTCTTAGTCAACCACATGGTCTGCCTGACGTCATTGACCTCTTGGCCGCAGACATCGCGGGCTTTAGGGTTCTGCCCCGGAAGGGGGCGGGCTATTGAGCGGTTTCGGACTCGTCAGCGACCCGATTTTCTACATCGCCGCTGTGCCGGCTGTGCTGCTCGCGGCCATCTCCAAGGGAGGTTTCGGCGGCGGACTGGCCATGCTCGGCGTGCCGATGATGTCGCTCGCCATCTCGGCGCCGCAGGCCGCCGCGATCATGCTGCCCATCCTGTGCCTGATGGACCTGGTCGGCGTCTGGGCCTACCGGCATACTTGGCATCGCGCCAATTTCGCCTATCTCGCGCTGGGCGCGGCCGTCGGGATCGCCTTCGGCACGGCCACCTTCCATTGGTTCAACGAGTCGGCTATCCGCCTTCTGGTCGGTGGCGTCGCCGTTGTCTTCACGATCGACTACTGGCTCCGTAAGCCGGTTGCGTCCCAGACGACGGAGCCCGACATCCGTCGCGGCGGGTTTTGGGGAACGCTCGCCGGATTCACCAGCTTTCTTGCCCATGCGGGCGCGCCGCCGGCCAACGCGTACCTGTTGCCCCAGCGCATGGACAAGACCCTGTTCGTTGGCACCTCGGTGATGACGTTCACTGCCATCAACTATATGAAGCTCATTCCCTATTGGTGGCTCGGGCTGTTTCCGGTCGGTAATCTGGCGACGGCTGCCGTGCTCGCGCCGCTGGCCCCCATCGGCGTTTGGCTGGGCGTCTGGCTGCAAAAGCGGATCTCTCCCGGCTGGTTCTACCGCCTATGCTATCTGTTCCTCTTTGCCGCTGGCCTGAAGCTCCTTTACGATGGCGGGGCCGCGCTCCTTTAACCGGGCCGAGGCGTCACCCCTGGCTTTGAATTAAGAGGAGTCCGCCATGCCCTATGACGATCCTGCCTGCGCCTATTGCCCGCCGGAAATCCGGGTCTGCCGCAAGGGCGACGACCTCCGCCGCGGCCCCGGCTGGTGTCCGAGCAAGGTGAGCGGGGCCGCCATCGAGGAGGGCCGCGCGAAGTACGAGGACCCGTTCATTGCGCGTGCGGCGCTTGAGTCCGCGCGGGTCGAGGCCGAGGGCTATTGCGAATGGACGCGGGTTGAGGAAATCTGCGCCTTCGCCAAACGCATGGGGTTTCGGAAGATTGGCGTGGCCTTCTGCGTCGGCGTCTTCGACCTTGCGGTGACGCTCACGCGCATTCTCGAAAGCCATGGCTTCACGGTCGCCTCGGTCTGCTGCAAGACCGGCGGGGTGGCCAAGGAGGAGATGGGCCTTCGCGACGACGAGAAAATCCGTCCGGGTGGCTTCGAGGCCATGTGCAACCCGGTGACTCAGGCCGAGGTCCTCAATCTGGCCGGGACCGATTTCAACGTCGTGGTCGGCCTCTGCGTCGGTCATGACAGCCTGTTCTTCCGCCATTCACAGGCGCTGGTGACGACGCTGGTCGCCAAGGACCGGGTGCTCGCCCACAATCCGGCCGGCGCGTTGCTGCTCGCTGACGGTTACTTCAGCCGCGTCTGGGGACCGGAGCGGCCGGAGACACCGTCTCGGAGACCCCCGCGGCGGGAGGGCTCCGACGAGGAGCGCTGAGCCGCGAGTAGCGGCGCGGCACTTGACGTAAATCCGCCTTGGGTCTAGTTAAAGACCCCTTCTGGCGGGAGTAGCTCAGGTGGTTAGAGCGCCAGATTGTGGATCTGGATGTCGTGGGTTCAAGTCCCATCTCTCGCCCCAAATTTCATAGGTCCGACCTGGAGACATAGGTAACAGTTTGTACCTAAGAGATAGGTGACACCCTCGAGCCGAACGGGGTGTCGATGGTTTGCAAAGTCCTTTGCTCCA
>JANQJG010000097.1 GCA_028281785.1 Rhodospirillales bacterium | reverse complement strand
CCGCTTGGCGGCGGCCTCGAAGGACGCCGCGGCCTCGGCGGTAAAGGGATCGTCGAACAGGGAGGCGGCGATGTCGGGCGGGATCGTGAAGGTATCGAGGCCGTCCTGGGCGAGGGCGGTAAGATCGTACCGCCGGCGCAGGCTGGCGACGAGCAGCCGCATCGGGCTTCCGGTGGCGGTGACCAGGCGCCGCATGGCGACGATCTCGCCATACCCGTCGCGCTTGGCGTCGCACATCCGCCCGAGATAGGGCGCCGCGTAGTCGGTGCCGACAGCGGCCGCGGTCAGCGCCTGATGGGCGGCGTAGACCGCGGTCAAGGTCACGCGGATGCCCTCGGCGATGAGGTTGCTGGCGGCGATGACGCCGTCGCGCGTGACCGGGATCTTGACCACGACGCGGGGATCGATGGCGGCGAGGCCGCGCGCCGATCGCTCCAGGGTGTCGGCGTCGCCGCCCCAGGCCTGAAGGTGGATTTCCCGGGCGCCGGCTTCGAACCCCTGCCGGGCCAGGATGTCGAGGCGGGAAAGGCTGCAGGGAACCTCCACCTTCTCCAGGAGCCAGGGGTTGGTGGTGAGGCCGAAGAACAGGCCGGTCGGCAGCCACTCATGCCAGGCCGACACATCGGCGCTGTCGAGGAAGAGCCTGAGGCCCGGCGGCCCATCCCGGTCCAAGGCGGTCGAACGCGTTTCGGAGTCCATCCCGCGAATGCTATCGCACGAGGAGCGGGCGCGGGGCAAGAGCCCACGGCGCGGGTGGCGGCCCGGAAAACCCGAACCCGCGGCACCCGCGCCCGTAACATCATGCTCTAATCGCTCGACGGCGCCTCTTCAGAGAGGCTTGTCGCTTAGAATTGTGCGGTCTCGGTCGATTCCCCCATGGCGGTCGTCGAGCTCTCGCCCTTCGACACGGCCTGCGAGACCGCGTCGAAATAGCCGGTGCCCACCTCGCGCTGATGCTTGGTCGCCGTGTAGCCGTTCTTCTCGGCCGCGAACTCGGCCTGCTGAAGCTCGGAATAGGCGGCCATGCCGCGGTCGCGGTAACCGCGGGCAAGCTCGAAGGTGGCGTAGTTCACGCTGTGGAAGCCGGCGAGCGTGACGAACTGATATTTGTAGCCCATGGCGCCGAGTTCGCGCTGGAACTTGGCGATGGTCGCCTCGTCCAGGTTGGCCTTCCAGTTGAAGGAGGGCGAACAGTTGTAGGCCATCATCTTGCCCGGAAACTTCTTCTGCACGGCCTCGGCGAAGATCTTGGCGTCGTCGAGCTTCGGCTTCGAGGTCTCCCACCACAGGAGGTCGGCATAGGGGGCATAGGCGAGCGCGCGATGGATGCAGCCCTCGACGCCGCCGCGCACGTGGAAGAAGCCTTCCGCCGTGCGGCCCTTGTCGAAGTCGATGAATTCGTGGTCGTACTCGTCCACGTCCGAGGTCAGCAGCTTTGCGGACTCGGCGTCCGTGCGGGCCATCAGCACCGTCGGCACGTCACAGACATCGGCGGCGAGCCGCGCTGCGTTCAGGGTGCGGATGAACTGCTTGGTCGGCACCAGCACCTTGCCGCCGAGATGGCCGCATTTCTTTTCCGAGGCGAGCTGATCCTCGAAATGGACGCCCGCGGCGCCGGCCTCGATCATCGCCCGCATGAGCTCGAAGGCGTTCAGCGGGCCGCCGAAGCCAGCCTCGGCATCGGCAATGATGGGCGCGAAGAAGTGGGTGTCGCCGTTGCCCTCGAGGGTCTGGATCTGGTCCTGGCGCTGCAGCGCCGCGTTGATGCGGCGAACGATCTGAGGCACCGAGTTGGCAGGGTAGAGCGACTGGTCGGGATAGGTGTTGCCGGAGAGGTTGGCGTCGCCGGCGACCTGCCAGCCTGAGAGATAGATCGCCTCCAAGCCCCCCTTGATCATGTTCACCGCCTGCGCGCCGGTGTAGGCGCCGAGGCTGTGGACATAGGGGCGCGTGTGCAGAAGCTCCCAAAGACGCTCGGCGCCCTGACGGGCGAGCGTGTATTCAATTTTCAAGGATCCTTGCAGCTTCCTGACGTCCTCTTCCGTGTAGTCGCGCTTGATGCCATCGAAGCGCTTTGCTTGGAGTTCGGAGGGCGTCACATCGAGCGGTGCCATGATTAAGCCTCCTTTGCGGAAAATTCACAAACTTCCCCGCTCGGGAAATTCGTCTCCCGAGGTGAGAATTCGACGTGCAGGACTTTTCAGCATATCGCTCCCCGCCAGAGAACGCGAAAGCGCTTGCCGATAAGGCAGTCACTGCGACTTATTTGCAATTTAGTGCCGCTATTCTTCCAGTTTCAACCCGTAATCATTGTAGAAAAGTCAAACTGTTAATTTCTTCATTGTGATAAATGTAAAAATGTATATTTTGTGAAAAATCGACTCTCCGGCCTGGCCGTCGGCGAAGGATGACATGTGGGGAGGCGGGCCGGCGGCATATACCACGGGTGGTCGCGAAGCTGTCGGTAGACATCGCGGGAGACGTGGACATCGGGAGACGACGTGAATGGAGAAAAAGGCGTTCCTCGGCCACAAGATCAAGCGGCTGCGCACGGACATGTCCATGACCCAGGCGCAGATGGCCGAGAATATCGGAATTTCAACAAGTTACCTGAATCTTCTTGAGCGGAACCAGAGGCCGATCACGGTCCCGCTGTTGCTGAAGCTGGGCGAAAGCTTCGACATCGACCTGCAGGATTTCGCGCGCGACGAGGAGGAGCAGCGGGTGGCGGGCCTGCGCGAGGTCTGCGCCGACCCGCTCTTCAAGGGGGTGCATGTGTCCGAGGCCGAGCTGCGCGAGGCGACGACCCACGCCCCCAACCTGGCCCAGGCCATGCTCACGCTCTATCGCGCCCACAGGTCAAGCCGGGAGGAGGTGCGCGTGCTGGCCGAGGCGGTGACCTCCGGCGAGAGGTTGCAAAGCGGCGCGGAAGCCTCGCGGGCCCGGGTGTTCCCGGCCGAGGAGGTGCGCGACTTCTTCCAGGCTCATGACAACCATTTTCCGGAACTCGAGGCGGCGGCCGAGGAGTTGTGGCGTGACGGGTCGCTGGAGATCGGTCAGGTCTGGGCCGGCTTGAGCGCCCATCTCCAGGCCGGGCTGGGTATCCGCGCCAAGGTCTTGCCGATGGACGTCATGGTCGGCGCCACGCGCCGCTATGACCGCCATTCGCGGCGCATCCTGCTGTCCGAGATGCTGGCGCCGCACAGCCGAACCTTCCATATCGCCAATCAGCTCGCCTATCTGCGGCATGGGCCGCTTCTCGACGGGATCGTGAACGGCACGGCATTCATGAACGAGGACGCGCGCCGGCTCGCCCGCGCGGGGCTGGCGAACTATTACGCCGCCGCCGTGATCATGCCCTATGACCGGTTTCTGAAGGCGGCGCGCGAGCTGCGCTACGACGTCGAGATCCTGTCGAGCCGCTTCGGCACGAGCTTCGAGCAGAGCTGCCACCGGCTGACCACCCTCCAGCGGCCCGGCGCCAAGGGCGTCCCGTTCTTCCTGATCCGCGTCGACAAGGCCGGCAATGTGTCGAAACGGTTCGCGCCGCGTGCGATCTCCTTCGCCCGGTTCGGCGGCGCCTGCCCGCGATGGGTCGTCTATGACGCCTTCCGGGCGCCGGGCGTGATCCATACCCAGTTCGGCGAGATGCCAGACGGCATCGGCTATTTCTCGCTCGCCCGCACGACTACGGCGACCGCCGGCGGCTACCGGCAGCCGGCCCAGCAATACGCGATCGCCATCGGCTGCGAGGTCGGTCAGGCGCATGAGCTGGTCTATGCCGACGGCTTCGACTTCAAGCGCCGCGAGGCCGCGGTGCCGATCGGCGTCAACTGCCGGCTGTGCGAGCGGCCCGACTGCGCCCAGCGCGCCTTCCCGCCGCTCAATCAGCGGCTGGTGCTGGACGAGAACGTGCGTGGCCTCTCCGCCTACCGGTTCGGCGCGGAGTGACGGCCGGCCACCTTCCTTGCCGTCCAGGAAACCTGCCAACGATCTTTCTGGCCCATTCCGTAATCCATTGATTCAGTTCGGATCTGTCGGGTTTCCTCACCGGCCCTCAGGGGGCAAAGAGGCTTGAAAGGTTCAACACAGAAACCACAGAGCGCACAGAGATAGACACAGAGAAGCGAGAGTGCGCTACGCGCTCCTTCTTCGCCTCGCGTCAGCGAGGCCTCTGTGTAACCTCGGTGTTCTCTGTGTTCTCCGTGGTGAAAAAAAAGGAATCTCATCCTTCGACAAACTCAGGATGAGGAATCTTGGACCCACGCCCCATCCCTCATGCTGAGCCTGTCGAAGCATGGGGGGCGTATTGCGGAGAGGGGCTTCCCGAGGCCGTCATCGCCGGACTTGTTCCGGCGATCCACGTCTTTGGCGTGGATAGGCCGGAGAGATAAGGCGTGGATGCCCGTAACAAGTACGGGCATGACGAGTTGGGGAAAGGGCGGAAAGGGTTGATTTCGCTCGGCCTTTCTACGGCCAAGAACTACTCCCAGTCGGCGGGGGCGCCGAGGGTGATGATTGGGCCGCCGGCGGCTTCCGCGTCCTCGCGGTCATGGGTGACCATGAGGACCGGGAGTCCCTGGTCCCGGGCGCGGGCGAACACGAACTCCCGGAACTGGCGGCGCAGGCCGGCATCGAGCTTGGAGAAGGGCTCGTCGAGGAGAAGGGCCAGCGGCTCGCTCAACAGAACCCGGACCAGCGCCACCCGTGCCCGCTGGCCGCCGGACAGCGTCGCCGGATCGCGGTCCGCGAAGCCGGCTAGGTCGGCGAGCGACAGCGCCTCCTCGATGCGGGTCCGGCGCTCCCGCCGGTCGGCGATGGCGCGGGGCAGGGCGAAGGCCAGGTTGCCGCCGACCGAGAGATGGGGAAACAGCAGGTCGTCCTGAAATAGAATGCCGACGCGGCGCGCCTGCGGCGGCAAGCCGGTGATGTTGCGCCCGTCCAGCAGCACCCGCCCCTGAACCGAGAAGGCGGGATCGGTGAGCCCCATGACGAAGGCGAGCAGGGTCGACTTGCCCGAGCCGCTGGGCCCCATGACCGTGACCACGGTTCCGGGCGTCACGCGGGTGGTCAGCCGCAGCAGCTCCCGCCCATGGAGGGCGATGCGCAGGTTCTCGACGGCGAGCCCGGCGCCGGGATCGGGGGCGATGTCACGGGGGGCTGTGGCGGGGCGGGTGGTCATGGCGCGTGGGTCATCCCCTTGCGGCGGCGGAAGAGCAGGGCGGGCAGGCCGACGGCGAGGGCGAAGCCGAGAAAGGGCAGGGCCATCTGCAGGAGGGCGTAGACGCCGATCACCCGCCGGTCGCCGCCGGAGGCGAGGGCCACGGCCTCGGTGGTGACGGTGGCGAAGCGGCCGGCCCCGATCAGAAGCGTTGGAAGGTACTGCCCGACCGAGACCGCGAAGCCGATGGCCGCGGCGGTCAGAACCGGGATCAGCAGCATGGGCAGGCGCACGGTCCAGAACACCCGGTCGGGCCCCGCGCCCAGGCACTGCGCGGTGATCGCGTATCGCCGGTCCCAGGTCCGATAGGGATCGGCCAGGGCGAGGAAGACGTAAGGAAGCACGAAAACCAGATGGGCGAGGACGACGGCCCCCCAGGAGCGGTCGACGTCGATCGCCGTCAGAAAGGTCTGGAGACCGAACAGGAAGCCGATCTGCGGCGTGATCAGCGGCAGGTAGAGCAGCCACAGGCTTTTGGTCGTCGGCCGCTGCCCGAAGCGGACCTCGTTTTCGAGGCAGCCCAGCCCGAGCAGCAGGGCAATCCCGGTCGCGGCGACCCCGACGGTGACCGTGGTGATCACCGGCGCCAGCAGGCTGTCGGCCTGGCGCATCCAGGTGCGCAGGGTCCAGTTGTCCGGCAGCGTGTCGGGATAGCTCCACAGCCCGGCGAAGGACCAGACCACGAGGCCGACGAGACCGAGGGCGACGGAGAGGAAGCAGGCCCCGGCCAGAAGGCCCGCCAAGCCCCGCGCCGCGCGGTCCCGGCGGCCGCGGCTGCCGCCCTCGATCCAGCGGCGGCCGAGACGGGCGACGACGATCTCGCCGAGCCGCCAGATCCCGATGGCGCCGGCGACCAGAAGCAGTTGCAGAACCGCGCCGGCCGAAGCCTGGAAGCGGAGCGCGAGATCGGGGTCGTTGAGCCAGCGGACGAGGAGCACGGCCAGCGGCGGCGGCGTGGTCGGGGCCAGGATGATGGCGACATCGACGACCGACATGGAATAGGCGAGCACGGCATAGACCGGCAGGCGGATCTGCGGGTAGACGCGGGGAAAGACGCCCTTCAGCCAGCCGACGACCGGGCCGTAGCCCAAGGACAGCGCCACCTGGCGCGAGCGCCGGGCATCGATCTGGCCCAGGGCCGCCATGGTCATGAGCAGCAGGAAAGGGACCTCCTTGACGATCAGGCCGGCCATCATGGCGAGCCCGGCGGGATCGTTGAGAATCACCACGTCGGGTGGCGTCTCCCAGCCCGTCGCCCAGGGCGAGAGCGCCCGTGCGATCCAGCCCGAGGGTGCGATCAGGAAGGCCAGGCCGAAGGCGGCGGCGGCATGGGGCACCGAGAGCAGCGGCGACAGCGCCCGCTGCACGAGCGCGAACATCCGCGTGCCCTGGCTGGCGGCAACGATGAGGGCGACGAGGGCGAGGGATAGAAAAGTCGTGACGAAGCCCGCGCTGACGCTCAGCCGCACCGAGGAGCCGAGCCCGGGCGTCGCGAACAGGGCGCGCCAGGGCTCCAGGCTGACGGCGTATCCACCGAGCGCGGGGAGATAGCCGAAGGCGGGGAGGAGGGTGCCGACGACGCCGGCTGCAGTCGGCCCCAGCATGACGAGAAGCGTGATCGCCGGAACGTGGCGGAGGATCCGCGGGTGCCGGAGCGCCAGCCGCAGGCTCAGCGGACGCCGGGCTGAATATGCTTCCTCACTGGCCGGCGCCATATCGGGCCTGCCAGGTCTCCTCGATGCGAGTCATCCAGGAGGGATGGGGCTCCGGCAGCATCGGTCCGAGCTCGTCGGGCGAGAGGGTGGCGACACCGAGATCGAGGGCGTCGAAGCGGGCCCGGTCCTCCGCCCCGAGGGCATCGAGGTCGAGAACCGTGAAGCCGCCCCAGACCTCGGGGTCTTGCTTGCGGGCCTGGGCCTCGGGCGACAGCAGGAAATCCGCGAGCACCATGGCGCCGGCCTTGGCCGAGGCATTGTAGGGAATGGCGACGAAGTTGGTGTTGCCGATGGTGCCGCCCTCGAAAACGAAGCTGCGTACCGTCTCCGGCAGCTCGAAATTGGCGATCGCGTTGCTCGCCTCCGACGGGTTGAAGGAGAAGGCGATGTCGATCTCGCCGTCGGCCAACAGGGTTCGGAGCTTGGCGCTATTCTGGGGATAGACGCGGCCGCCCCGCCAGAGCAGGGGCTTCAGCTCCTCGATGAAGGTCCAGAGCGGCGCCGTCGCCCGATCGAAGCCGGCTTCCTCTGCAGGGTTGGCGAGGATGGCCGGGTCCTCGACCAGCTCGTTGAGCGCCTGTTTGAGGAAGGTCGAGCCGTGAAAGTCCGGCGGCTGGGGGTAGGCGAAGCGTCCGGGATTGGCGCGCGCCCATTCGAGGAGCGCCCGCATGGAGCGCGGCGGATCGGTCATGCGCGCGGTGTCGTAGAAGAAGACGATCTGCGCCATGCCCCAGGGCGCCTCCAACCCGTCCGTCGGCACGGTAAAGTCGGAGAGCACGGTCGGCTTGTCGGTGACATCGACATAGCGCCAGTTGGGCAGGCTCTCGACCCAGGGGCCGAAGAGCAGCCCGTTCCGTTTCATGGCGGCGAAGTTCTCGCCGTTGATCCAGATCATGTCGACGGAGCCGCCGTGATGACGCCCGGCGGCCTTTTCGCCGAGCACCCGGCTCACGGCCTCGGCGGTGTCGGAGAGCTTCACATGCTCGACGGTGACGCCGTAGCGCCGCTCGACCTCTCTGCCCGCCCAGGCGATGTAGTCGTTGATCCGCGGCTCGCCGCCCCAGGCATGCCAGTAGACGGTCTGGCTGCGGGCGGCCTCGAGGACCGCGTTCCAGTCACGGGGGTCTGGCTCGCTTGCGCGAAGGGTCGACGTAACGGTGAAAAGGAGCGGCAATAGAGCAGCGAAGACACGGGCCAGCCTGGGCATGGGTCTTTTCTCCTCCGCGAGGGGTAAAGTCTATTCCGCGGCGACAGCGGCGGCCAAGCGGCGATTGCGGATCTCCTCGATCACCGGCTTCAGCACCTGCTCGTGAAAGCGGTCGCAGCCGATGCAGAGATTGCGGTAGGGACGCCCGTCGGGCGTGGTAGTGCGCGACTTCTCCAGAAAATCTGAGACCTCCCAGCCATGGGCCAGCCCCATGCGCTCGGGATGGCCCATGGAGATGGCCTCGAAGGCGGGATGGCCGATGAGGCTGTCGAGGATGTCGAGCAGGCGCTCCTCGCGGAGATTGCCAAGCGGCGCCTTGGTTTTCATGCAGCAGGGATAGACGTCGCCATTGGGATCGATCGCGACCTCGGATCCGGAATAGCGGTGGTTCAGGAAGTTGAGGCCGCCCGACCAGCCATTGCAGAAATTGTCGGTGATGGTGGCGCGCGACAGGCCGTTGGCCCAGGCCCGGCCGCGCGGCCAGATCTTGCCGATCCAGGCGTCCTCGGTGGCGCCGAAGAAGGAGTAGACGGGGCCGTCCTCCTTCATCCAGTCGCGTTCGCCGAGCCGGGTGCCGGAGCGGCGCATGCCGGCGGCCTCGAACCAGTCGACGAGACGGGCCTGAAGGGGGCGGCGCTTCTCGCCCTCCATGCCGACATGGAAATCGTCCATCCCGGAGATGGAGATCATCCAGATCCCGCGCGCCAGCAATTCGTCGATGATGCGCTGGGTGACCAGATCGCCGGTGGTCTGCACCACGACGTTGATGCCGCCTTGATCCGCATACCGATCGCGCAACCGTTCCAGCGCCGGGTAGAGGATCTCCTCGCGCACGGGATCGATGAGCAGCTCGCCGCCGGCGAGGATGATGCGGCCGCGCCGCTCGCGGTATCCTTCGAGCGCGTTTTCTTCCGGGCTGTCCAGATCCAGGTAGGTCATGCGGTCGGGAAGATGGTCGATGACCCGCGGAAAATTGGCCTTGGCCTCCGCGACCACCCCGGCCAGCTCCTCATGGACATAGGGCCGGAAGCGTTCTTCATAGCAATGGACGCAGCGGCGATGGCAGGCCCAGGACATGACGTAATAGATGCTCTCCATGGGGACAATCCTCCGCGGGGGGTAAGCGCCTGCGCAAGTATTTCGGTAGCAGGGGCCCCGGATACAATCACGAGCCCGTGAGAGACCCCGCATGCGTGGCTGTAATAAGGAAATCCAGAGCTCCGGCGCTTCCTCAAAGGTGACACTATAGAGAGTGGATTATCTGTGCCAGCCCATACCCTCATAGCGAGAAAAGACTTCCCATGGTTTTCATTTTTGGGCGCTCGATATCTCGCCACTTCGCTTGAAATGATCTGTTAGCACGCAAAGACCGTCACGGCATGCTTTCTGAAGACTCTAAATGTCGAACTCGTTGTGTTGGCTTAATAAAGTCGGTTGGAAATACCACTTTTGTCTGATAAGTTCTCAAAAGATTTGCTTGCTACGCTTTTCGGTCTTGATCAAGTGATTCGCGGCGTCATTTGCGAACTTTTCGCATGCGGCGAGGAACTATGGGATTCGAGGGGGCGCGGCAAATCCTGAATCTTGGCGATCCGGATTAAGGGGGGACGATTATGCGGATGCGGCAGGGGTGCGCGACCGGTCTGGCGGTCGTCGCGCTGGGGATTACGTGCGACGCCCAAGGCGCCGGCTTTGCCCTCAAGGAGCAGAGTACGACCGCCCAGGGTAACGCCTTTGCCGGAGCCACCGCAGGGGCGGACGACATTTCCTATATGTTTTTCAACCCCGCCGCCCTGGCCCGCCATGACGGTGCACAGGTTCAATCAATGGTGACGTACATCCGGCCCCAGGTCAGGGCCGAGGGCGCCACCGCGACCACGGTTGTGGGCAACACCATCGAGGGCGGCACGAATAGCGGTGAAATTGCCCCGAACGTGTTTCTGCCCGCGCTCTATGCCTCCTGGCAGGCACGGAACGACCTGCGCTTCGGGTTGGGAATCAACGCGCCTTTCGGACTGAGCACGGAGAACCCGGACGACTGGGTGGGCCGCTATCACGGCACGAGGTCCGAGCTCAAAACCATCAACATCAATCCGGCCGTCGCCTGGAGCCCCAGCCCATACCTCGCGCTCGGCGCGGGGATTCAAGTCCAGTATGCGGAAGCGACGCTTGAGAACGCCGTCGACTTCGGAACGATTGCCGCGATCCCTCCGATTTCCGGGGGGCTGGGCGGCACGCCCGGAAGCCTGGCCGACGACGGCAGCGCCAAGGTCGAGGGCAACGACTGGAGCGCCGGATTCAATGTCGGCGTGCTCGTCATGCCGACGAAGCGCACCCGTTTCGGCGCCGCCTTCCGGTCGGCCATCAAGCACCGGATCGAAGGCGACGCCGAATTCGATACCGGAACCGGCGTCGGACCCGCGGTCAGCGCCGCCACCGGCCTTTTCGTCGATACCGGCGCCCAAGCGGACATCACGCTCCCGGCCATGGCCTCCTTCGGCGTCCATCACGATCTGACCGATGAATGGGGGGTGATGGGCGAGGTGCAGTGGACCAACTGGGCCACCTTCGACGAGCTGGTCATCGAGTTCGACAACGCGCAGCCGGACAACGTGACGACGGAGAAATGGAACGACTCCTTCTTTGTCGCGCTGGGCACCACCTATCGCCCGAAGGACACCGGCCTGACCTTCCGTCTGGGCGTGGCCCATGATCAGACGCCGGTCGAGGGGAGCTTCCGGACCCCACGGATTCCCGACGCCAGCCGCACCTGGCTGTCGGCCGGTGTCGGCTATCGCGTGAGAGACCATATCGATCTTCAGGCGAGCTATACCCGCATCTGGGTCGGGGACGCGGACATCGATCTGGCCGCCAACGGCGAGAACGGGGTCCGCGGCAATCTGACCACGCGCTACGAGAGCAGCATCGATCTCATCGGCGTCTCCGCCCGCATCAAGTTCTGATGCCGCCGAGCGTTAGAAGGGGCGCATTGGATCTCTGGCCCTCTGCCTTCCTGCCAGTCGCGCCATCCGATGGGATAAGGTGGCCTTTCCCCCTCACCCAGCTCCGGCTATGGTTCGGCCTTCGGCCTCGCTAAGCCTAGGCAACCCTCTCCCCCGCCGGTTATGGCCTTCACACATCTTCATCTTGCCATGAAAGTGGCAAACCCCGCGCTTCACAGAGCCATCCCCGTCCTTGTAGCGACGGTGAAATTTGAACCACAGAGAACACCGAGGGCACAGAGATGGACACAGAGAAGTGGGAGAGCGCGCGCGGCGCGCCAGCGAGGCCTCTGTGTAACCTCGGTGTTCCCTGTGTTCTCCGTGGTAAACAGGACCGGTGCCGGGCCTTAGCCGCAAGCCTCCCCCACCTCTCTGAGCCATCGCCACGCGCGACCTGCGTCCCGTCACCTGCCACCCACTGCGATATCGACATATTGTTGCGAGCCTTGCGATCCGTGATCCAGACCTCGCCTGCCTCAAACGATTCCTGGATCCCGGATAGCTCGATTTGCCGACGAAACCCGTGGGCTTTCGGGCAAACCGGCTTCCGGGATGACGAGATGCGTGAATGCAATAGCGCCGGGGGGAGAGGGCAGGGTGAGGGGGCTATCGTTCGACCAACCTGACCGCGCAAGGCTCTCAGATCCGCCGTCAGCCGGGGCAGAGGTCCCAGGCGCCGCCGTCCTCGCCGGATGTCCCGCGTCCCCAGTTCCCGGTCAGACCGCCATCGGCGGCCTGAAGCTCCAGGGTTCCACGGCCCTGGTCGCGGCCCCACGCCCAGTCGTAGAGCAGACGGTCGCCGACAACGTTGCCCTCCAGGGTTCCGTCGCCGGCCCCGAAGGAGAAGCGGCCGCGCACGCGGTTGCCGTCGCGGCGGAGATCCATCCAGCCGCTCAGCCATTCCTTCCGCCCGTCCGCGAGATTGTGCGCGTAGAGCCCGGCATAGCGCCCCTCGAACGGCGTCGCGCCCGCCGAGGCGCAGCGGTCGCTCTTCGCGGCCGGCTCCCGTTGGCTCTTGCGCGGCTTGAGGGAGTCCAGATCGGTGGCCAGGGCCCGCGCCAGGAACAGCCTGTGGATGCCGGGGTCCTCCAGGATCTCGCCGATGCCCGCCAGTTGATCGGCAACGTAGAGCACCGTCTCGCGGGCCGCCTCCCGGTCGAGGCGTTCGGCCGAGAAATCTCCGGCCGCCGCGCGCAGCCCCTCGGCCATGTCCCGCAGGCGATGGGCGGTCAGCGGATGGGTCGCCTCGTCGCGCAGATACCGTTGCCAGGCCGTGTCGTCGGCGAAATCGCCGCGTCCGGCCGACAGATGGGCCATGGCCATGAAGAGTTGCGCCATGCCGAGGGGCGCGACGCCGATCCGCCGCATAATCTCGGTCGCGAAGCGGTCCGCCTCGGCCTCGTTTTCCTGGGCCTGCTCGCGGGTGACGCCGGGACCGTAGCCCGGATGGCGATGGTAGATATGGCCGAGCTCATGGGCGAGGACCCAGACGAGCCCGGACTTGAGGGTCTTCTGCGAAACGTCGTCCACCCGCTTATCCTGCTTCCAGATGTCGGCGGGAATGCTCATCGCCTCCAATGGGGTGGGGAAGTGGCCGCCGGGAAGACTCGCGGGGTCCTGGTATTTGAGCATGCCGAGATAGTCGGTGACTGTCTCGAGATCGTAGTCGTTCGCCCAGAGATAGGCCCAGGCAAGCGCGATATCGTCGAAGAACTTCACGGACAGGATCGGGACCGTGATCGTTTGGCCGGCCGCATAGAAGGCCAGCGGCTGGTCCGCCAGCTCGCCCTCGGCGCGGAGCGGGAAGGCGAGGGTCACGCCTTCCACCCGGGCGCGCTCGCGGGGAGTCAGCGAGCCGAGGACAAGGTTCTGGAAGTTCCATTCGATGTTCTGGGGATAGCGCCCCTGCCAGTGGCGCAGGACGTCATCGGTATAGAGATCCGCGAGGCCGCGCGCGCCGGCCGGGGCGCTCGCAAGGGCGAGAAAGGCCGCAAGGCAGAGTAGGCGGAGAGCGGTCATCGGGGATCACTCCTTTGCCTCGGCGCGAAACAGCCCGGCGATCTCCGAGAGGCCCGGCGGGGGATCGCCGGTGGCGCCCCGCTGCACCCATTCGGCGAAAGCCTGGCGATCGCCCCAGGCCTCGTCCCAGACATCGAGCAGCATCAGCCGCTTGATCCGGGGCAGGGCGATCAGCAGGCTGTTGGCATCGGCCTCGCTAATGTCGGCTTGTCCGCCCGCCAGCCTTCGATTGAGCGCGCCTTCGAGCGTGCCCATGGTCTGCAGGTCGCGGAGCACGATCCCGCGGTCGGCGCGAACCCGTTCCGCCTCGACCTTGCCCGAGAGATAGGAGATCGAGGTTTCGGCGCTGGCCACCCGGAGCGGCGCCTCGGCGGCGGCGGCGGCGACCTCTCCGGACGGCACCGTCGCGCGAAAGGGCTGGAGAAAGGAGAGAAAGACGATCGCCGCGCCGAACAGCGCGAAGAAGACGCCCGGGCCGACGCGGCCGACATAGACGGAGACGTCGCCGGGAAGGAACAGCTTGCCTTCGCCCTCGGCCGGCTGATCCGGCAGGTTGATGAACAGACGATAGCCGAGATAGATCGATCCGCCGCCGATAATGACGTTAAGCAGGCGCTCGGCCGCCCGCCAGAAGAGAATGGCGTTTGTGTCGAGAAGTTCCATGGCGAGCCGGCCCCCGCTATTGCCCGCTAATCTTTCGTATGTGGGGTCTTCGCCGGGTTTTTGAAGAGTCTGGATGAATAACAGGGGGATGGCGGTGATGGCCTGCGAAAAAGGGTGGTGCCGACCAGTTTCAAAAAAGGGTCATGGAAGCGCTCTTCGCGCGTCATCCATACTCCGGGACGTGAAGAACCGCCCCAGATTTTGGAGAGCGCCGAATGACATCCGCCGAGTCCAAAGCCATCCCGTTCGACGAACGCAAGCGATTGTCGCGGGAACCGCAACTGCATCCGACCGCGGTGATTCGATCCTCGGAACTCGGCGCCTGGACCGAGGTGGGGGCCCGCGCCACCCTCGTGGAGACCGAACTCGGCGATTACTCCTACGTCGTCCATGACTGCCACGTCATCTATACCGAGATCGGCAAGTTCTGCTCGATCGCCGCCCAGTGCCGGATCAATCCCGGCAACCACCCGCTCGACCGCGCGGCGCTGCACCACTTCACCTATCGCAGCTTCCAGTTCGACATGGGCGAGGATGACGACGCCAGCTTCGACTGGCGCCGCGCCGCCAAGGTGGTGCTGGGCCATGACGTATGGATCGGCCATGGCGCCGTTGTGCTGCCGGGCGTGACGGTCGGGACGGGGGCCGCCATTGGCGCCGGCGCGGTGGTGTCGAAGGACGTGCCGCCCTTTACCGTGGTCGCCGGGGTGCCGGCGAAACCGCTGCGCGAGCGGTTTCCGAGGGATGTTCAAGAGGCTCTGATGCGCATCCGCTGGTGGGATTGGGAGCATGAGGCTCTGTGCGCGGCGCTGCCCGACTTCCGGGCCCTCAAGGCCGCGGAATTCGCGGCGAAGTATGATCCGGCGTGAAGGGCGCAAAGCCCATCACCCGTCGTCCGCGAGCTGATGATTGACCTAACACTCCGGCAGGCTTCGCTCCTCATGCTTGGATCAGGCATAGCATGAGATCAACTCTTGTTGCCCCCTCACCCAGCTCCGGCTGGGGCTCGGCCAAGGGCCTCGCCAAGCCTTCTCAACCCTCTCCCCCCGCCGGGGGGAGAGGGCAGGGTGAGGGGGGCGTGGTCGTTCCGTTGCCCTGATCGGACAGGGCTTTAGATCCCGCGGCTCCGAACCGTCAACGTCCGGTACGGCAGTCGACCAAGAGAGCGGCATTTCCGATTTATTGCAATTCCGACCGTGCCCAATCGGCGAAGATTCAGCAGACGTGGATGCCCTGGCGCCAGACGGCCTGAACCACCGGCATCCCCGAAAAGTGCTTGACCCAGATGAGGTCTCCGCGCCGGCCGAGGGCGATCTCGCCACGGTCATCGAGGTTGACCATGCCGGCCGGGTTGGCGGTGACCAGGGCCACCGCCTGGGGGACGGTAAGGTCGGCCTTGTCGATCAGGTGGAAGGCCCCCTGGATGAGGCTCATCGGCACGTAGTCGGAGGCGAGCCCATCCAGCACGCGGGCCTGTGCGAGATCGAGGGCCGAGACATTGCCCGAATGCGAGCCGTTCATGACCACGTTGGGGCCGCCCATGACCGTGCTCATGCCTTGCTCGAAGGCCAGACGTGCCGCCTCGAGGGTGGTCGGGAACTCGCTGATGCGGATGCCGTCGGACACGGCCTCGGCCACGTGTTCGGCCGTGGTGTCGTCATGGCTGGCGAGCGGGAGGCCGTGATCGCGACAGATCCCGACGATGGCCCGTCGGCTTTCGGGGGCCACCGTGCGGTGGAATTGCCACCGACGCTCCAGGGTCGCGTCGAGTTGTTCGCGGCTGAGATTGCGGCGGCTGTTGAACTGGCGCCATTTGTCGAGGTCGCTCCACTGCCGCTGCCCGGGCGTGTGGTCCATCACCGAAACGAGCTGAACCAGAGGGTCCTCGGCAAGGGCGAGGAAGGATTCGACGACATTGGCCGAGGCGACCTCGCAGCGCAGATGGAGGCGATGATCGGCCTTGAGCACGTCTGCTTCGAGGGCGTCTCGCATCACGGAACGGGCCTGTATCAGGGCGTCGCGGCGCCCGAGGGTTCCTTCGTCGAAATCGCCAACGCAGAGCGCGTCCAGCACCGTGGTCACGCCCGCCGCAGAGACCTGGCGGTCATGGGAGACCAGGGCCGCGAGCATGGGCCATCTCACCCCCGGCCGGGGCTCGACATGCCGCTCGAGATTGTCGGTGTGCACGTCGATGATGCCGGGGAGCAGGAAATCGCCTTGCAGGTCGCGGGCCTGGGGCAGGGACGAACCGCCTTGGTCGATGGCGGAGATCCGGCCGTCACGGACGCAAACCGTTCCGTCGACGACCTGGTCGCGAAGGACGAGTTGGGCATTGGTGAGGATCAATTCATTGGACGCCATGGGTTCTCCCCGGGATCAGATCGCCGTGTGATTTCTCAAAAAGGCTCTAAGGCCGCACTGTCTATCGAACGACAGAGAGCCGGATTATGGTGTATCCGTGAAGTGTATGTGACAAAAAAATGAACTTTGATAGACAAATACGAAAAAACATCCCAAGTAACGCATGATCGTAAAATTTGTGCATTCAAAATAGTGTCATAGACTACGCGTGGAAATCACTTCCGCCATTTGATAAAGAACTCGGAACTCTCCATTGCTGAAACGAAAGAGGCGAGGTTTCCACCATGGGTTTGGGCTTGTGGGGTGGAAGGGTCCTGCTGCCGGACGGCACCGTCGAGCAGGGGCGCGTTCTGATCGAGGATGGGATCGTGGCGTCGGTGGACGGGCGGGCAGGACGGCCGACCTCGATCTGGAACACCGACGGCCTGCTGATCCTTCCGGGCATCGTGGATCTGCACGGCGATGCCTTCGAGCGTCAGGTGATGCCGCGCCCCAAAATACGGTTTCCCCTCGACATGGCGCTTCTCGACACCGACGCGCAGATGGCGGCCAATGGGATTACGACGGCCTATCACGGCATCACCTTTTCCTGGGAGCCGGGGTTGCGCGGCCGGGAAAGCGCGATCGAACTGATCAACGCCGTGCGGGGTCTGCGCGATCACTTTGCCTGCGACACCCGCGTTCATCTTCGCTTCGAGACGTACAACCTCGCGGGGGGCGAGGAGGTGGAGAGCTGGATCGGGGAAGGGCGCATCGACCTGCTCGCCTTCAACGACCATATCCCGCTGTTTCGGGAGAGGCTGTCCGAGCCCGAAAGGCTGCGGGCCACGGCGGAGAGGGGCGGAATGTCGCTTGCCGATTTCCTGGCCCTGCTGACGGACGTGGCGTCGCGCCGTCCACAAGTGCCCGCCGCCATCGAACGCCTCGCCCGGCGCGCTGTCGCCGCCGGCATCCCGTGCGCCTCCCATGACGACGAGACGCCGGAGATGCGACGTTGGTTCCACGACCTCGGCTGCCGCATCTGCGAGTTCCCGGTGGACGAGGCGACGGCCCGGGAGGGCATGGACGCCGGCGACTGGGTGGTGCTCGGCTCGCCCAACCTGATCCGCGGCGCCTCCCATTGCGGGCGGCTGCTGGCGGCGGACGCGGTCGCTCGGGGCCTGTGCTCGATCCTGACCTCCGACTACTACTATCCGGCGCTTCTTCGCGCCCCCTTCCGGCTGGCCGAAATGGGACTGCTCACCTTCCCGGAGGCGTGGCGGCTGGTCTCGGCCAATCCCGCGCGCGCGGCCGGCCTTCAGGATCGGGGCGACATCGCGCCGGGACATCGCGCCGATATCATCGTCGTCGACGACCGGATCCCTGGACGGCCGCGGATCGCCGCGACGATCGTCGGCGGCGAGCCCGTGCATATGGCCGGACGCGCCTTTCCCGAAGGCCGGCAAAGAAGGGCGGCATGAGGCCGGATACCGCGCTCTGGTGGAGGGGAAGGGGATACTCACGGTTCGAAGAGGATCTGTACGCGGTCGCCGGCGAAGCGCGTGATTCCGAATTCGACGGGCTGACCGTCCGGGGTGAC